>PLSG01000039.1 GCA_003164155.1 Parachlamydiaceae bacterium
TCAGCGTCGACAAACTGCGCATATTGCTTGTCGTTCATAAAGGTCTCCACCACGCGCCCTACGTCTTGGATGCGCACAGGCGTGCCATTGCGGTAGGCTATGATCAGCGGCTCGTACGCTCGGCCAGTGGTCAATTGTCCATCTACTGAGATAATGGGAGCCTCGATATCGCCGTCAAGCAGACCGGTCGACAAGAAAGCATTTCCCAGTTGTATGGCTGTGGCCACTTCTGGCAACGTTACGTCATGCGCGATGAGCTTTGCCGGATCGACTTGGATGCGCACGGCCAAGATGGAGCCGTACGTAGTGACTTGGGAAACTCCGGGAGTCATCGAAATGCGCTGCCCAATTAACGTGTTGGCGTAGGTGTATAAATCCGCGCGACGCATAGTCTTGGAGGTCAGACTGAGATAGAAGATGGGCTGTTCAGCTGGATTGACTTTGCGGTAGACAGGGCCAAAAGGGAGGTTGGGGGGGAGGTTAGGAAGGGCTACAGTGATGGCAGCTTGCACTTCTTCCGCGGCAATCAACATGTCTTTGTCCACCTGGAACTGCAAGACGATTGTCGTGGTTCCCAATAGGCTGGTAGAGCTCACCAGACGCATTCCAGGGATGCCCATAAACTGCTTTTCAAGGGGCAGGGCTATGGAGTTTGCCATCGTTTCAGGCAGAGCGCCTGGAAAGCTTTGCGTCACGGTGATGGTGGGGAAGGCCACGTTGGGCATGCTGCTTATGGGCAGCTCCCGATAGGCCATAATGCCCGCCACAAGCAAAGCCAGCATGGCTAAGGAGGTCATCACTGGACGCCTGATAAAGGGAGCAGAGAGGTTGGCCATGCTATTTATTTGCACCCTGCGCTGCGGCTGGAACATCACCTGTGGGCAGCATGTCTGGGGAAACAACCTTGACGGTCAGGCCAGGCGCCAGATTGATCTGCCCATCGGTCACTACGGTATCTCCGGCATGCAGCTGTGCGGATTCAATGGCAATGTATTTGTCGTTGCGCGTGATGATCTTCACATTTACAGCTGCGGCTTTGTTATTTTTATCCAAAGTGTATAGATAGGGGCCTTTGTCGCCGATGAGGATGGCCCCAGGCGGGACGGTTAGGCAATCGGATACGGTTTTTTGCAGTACTTTGACTTTGACGAATTCTCCGGGCCACAGCTCCCTTTCCAAGTTGGCTAGCCGTCCTCTCAAAAGTATCGTCCCAGTATTTTGATCGATTTCGTTGTCGATGAAGTAGGTCTCACCGGCATATGGATGTTGAGGATCACCCGACAAGCTGGCGATGAATTTCCAAGGATCCTCGACGCTTTGTGTTTGCCGGATGATTTCAAAATAATCCTGAGGCAAAGAGAAAATGACGTCGATCGGAGGATTGGGCCGGATGGTGGTGATGGCATTGGTGTCGTAGGCTACAAACACGTTGCCCACATCGACGTTGTAGTAGCTGACTTTGCCCGTCACTGTGGCCACCACATCGCAAAAATCGAGGTTGATCTGCGCCGCTTCTACTGCGGCAATATCTTGTTCCACCTGTGCCTTGGCGGCCACCGCCGTACTTTGGTACTGTTCGAAAGTCAGCTTGGATATGTAGTCTTCTTCGACCACTGCCTTATAGCGCTCGACAGTTTTTTCCGCATAGACTTGCAGGGCAAGATCATGCGCAAGTGTGGCTTTGGCCTGATCTAAAGCTGCCTGATATTGCCGCGGATCGATCTTATAGAGGACATCCCCAGCAGTTACCTGCGCACCAGCTATGACATTTGTGGAGAGCAGCCTGCCAGCTACTTGAGGGCGGACTTGGACGGTGACTGGCGGGATCGCCTGGCCAATGGCGTCGAAATAGACCGGCACATCTTGCTTTGCGATGGTCGCCACATTGACCGGGGGACGCGTCTTGGGCTTTTTTAGTGGAGCTGCCTGGCAGCTGCACATCCCCTGGCTGGCCAACAACGCAATGACAAAAAGCCCGAAAATCGAGCAAAGAGATGAGCGGCTTGGGCTAGCTTTCATGGGTGTCCTTTTTTATCTGCTTTTCTGGTGGGGTCGCTTGCCAGCTGGCGCTGGTATCTTCCAAAATTCCCACCGCAAAAGCTAAGTTAGCCAGCGAGGCAGCCCATTGGGTGCGCGTAAGCACCAGCTGGCCGCGGGCAGTGCTCAAAGTAGTCAGGGCAGTAAGCATGTCTACGATGGAAGCTGTGCCTACCTTATATTGGGCTAGAAATCCGCGGTAAGCCCGCTCACTGCTATCCACGGCGGCTTCGGCAGAGGGCAAAGAGGCCGCCGCCGTGGTAAATGCATAATAGTCGGTTACTACAGTCGTGGCCACTTGTGAAAGCTGTACGTCGAGATTCGCCAGGGCTTCTTTGATCTGCGATTTTAGCTGCTTTTGTTGGTTGTAGTAGAAAAAGCCTTGAAAGAGCGGAAAGTTAACCGTCAGCGATGCGCTGTTATTATTGCCATCTAAGTTGGCGTTGCGTATAAAGTGGGTCCTGCTCCAGATTCCATTCAAGGTGGCTGTAGGTGCCCCTGCAGATTTAGAGATGGCCAGCTGGGCTTGCTGTTCTTTTACGGCGGCGATGGCCGCGCCGATATCGGGGCGGCGCTTCTTGGCCAATTCCAGCAAGCCGCATAGATCGGTCTCGAGTTCGATCACCGGCAGGTGGTCGGGAATGTCTTGCGTCCCTAGGGGGGTGTCAGCTGGCAGCCCTAAAATAACCAGCAGTTGGCCTAAAGAGGTTTTTTCAGCGCCTTTGGCTTGCTCCAGGTTGAAGCGCGCTTGCGCTACCGCGGTCTGAGCGGAAAGGACATCGGTCAAAGTCGACAGCCCGGCGTTGCGCATGGCTTGGGTGGCTTTCAGGGCTACTTCAGCATCCTTGAGATTTAGTTCATCGGCTGCGACTAAGCCTTTGTTGCCGATATAAGACGCGTAGGTCGATAATACATTGACCATCACCTGCTGCATAGCCAAATTGTGCTGCCAATTGGCAGCATGCAGAGTTTCCAGGGCGAGTCTAGTCTGGGCTTGTCGTCCTCCAAAGTCAAACAGCAGGTGGTTTAATTGCACTTCATTGAAGAGCGTATAGAACTCATTGTCTCCGGCACTAGCTCCCGTCGTGGGCAATCCTGCTTGATTAGCTACTACGCTTGTTCCAAAGGCGTTGTTGACTCCGCCGCCCACTCCGCTTTTTTCGGCGGTTAGCACGCCTGTGTAATTTAAGGTGGGGTAATAAAGGCTGAGCGAGGCGCGGTAGGCGTAAGCTGCCGCGCGGGCAGTCTGCCAGCTGACTTTGGTGGCGGGATTGTTGTAAAGGGCGATATCGAGCAGCTGCGATACGGACATCTGGCTGGAAAGGTCTTCAGCCGTATAGGGATGGGTGGTGATGTGTTTAGGAAGCTCAATTTCTTGTCCATGCCATTCTTTAGCGGGAGAGCGTGGTGCGGCGCCAGTCAGCGAGGGGTCGCGGAAGAGATTGCAGCTGCTCAGCGTTAAAAGCAGCCCTGCACCTATGACAAGGTATAGTTGTGCGGCTAGCCCATGTCCCATTAGAATCGTTCTCCCATAGAAATGCTTACGCGATCATCGCAAATATATACTCCTAAATATTTATCTTTGCAATGCCTTTAATTCGAGTTGAAAAGCGCCAAAGGGACAAAAAGGACAAAAGGGACAAAAGGGCAGGTGGCATCTGCAAGTCCAGGGTTAGGGTGTTCGATTTATAGGTTTCTTTTGTAATTTAAGGCAAAATCCTTCATACCTTTTGCTTGTGCCCCTATGGTGCTGGATTATTCACCATACAGCACGC
>PLSG01000161.1 GCA_003164155.1 Parachlamydiaceae bacterium
TAAAAGATCGTTTTGGAAAGAAAGCGAGTCTTTATCAACACGGCGAGTGGGAATCAGAAAAAAGAGGCATGTGCGTCACCTTAATCCTTCATGGACTATATTCTCATCCTTTGGTGATGATAGATCTGGCTGAAATGGCTCAAAAAACTAACCTAGGACCTGTCTTTAGCTTTTATGTAGTTTATGATGAAGCTAACCTTGACTTTCATCGTTCGCTTTTAAGAAAAGCCATTGATAAAATTGAAGAAATATTAGGCGGTAAAGATTGTGCTCTCAAGAATGTAGTGTTGGTTGGCCATTCAATGGGAGCTATCGAAGCGGCTTACTTAGCTTTTGTAGAGAAGGACAAAAGAATATCAGCTGTAATTTCTATAGCAGGTCGCTTGAAAGTTGTTGAGTCTATCCATAGCCCTTGTAGGGAATCTTTGAAAGACTCTCTCCATAAAATTTACAGAGAGTGTCAATCAAATCCTAATATTTCTTTATACCAGATTGTAGGGCGACATGATTGGAACGCCTCTTTGGAAGCTACTCTTATTCGCAAGAATAGCACTTGTTATCATATAGTTGAGGAGGCAATGCATTTTAATATTCTTTTTTGTAAAGATATGCGTAGGAAATTTCCTGAGTTTTTACAAAAGTCTTTGCTAAGTGAAAAAATCGATGACTAGGAATTTATTGATTTTCTCGAAAGGAATTCATGCATATCTTAAATGCACCATTTAGAATGCCTTTAATGGGTTACATCTGAGGAATACCCTTTTGCCGTTCTTGTGGAGCTCAGTTTCCCTTATTTAGTTACGAATCTACCTGTTGGTACTTTTTTGCGATAAATTTCCCCTCAAGCGCTCATTTCCATGACAAATCTAATTTTTAATACTTTGTGTTTTTTTAAAATTTAACCTTTAATCGCGTGAATTTCATTTTATTTATTTCGCGATTTTCGTATGCTTTTTAATTGCATCGGCTTAATCCACATGTTAAGCAAAAATGCCAGGCATAAGTGATCTCTGTGCATAAAAGGTAACGTCAATAAGCATTCAAAAAAGGATTATTTTATGGCTACTTCTTCCACCTCTGGATTACATTTTCATGCCCATATTCCCCTACCTGCACCAGTAATCGTTCCCCAGTCGGCTAACCGAACTATAAACGAACTTATTGAAATAACGAATAAAGACGGGGATGCCTACCAAGTTGATATCGAGGTTGAGCTTAATCAAGCCATCATGCGCCTGGAAGATTTAGCTAAGGATCATTTTTCTTCAGCAAGAAATTCGCTCGCTTTCATAGCCATCAATTTGCCAAGTGCGCATTACCATAGAGCAAAGTATAAGGCTTTGGATTCACTAATGCGCCTTTTAGATGATGATCCTATTAACGAAGAAACTGCGCATGGCATTGTAGACCTGGTCATTTCTATTATGAAAAGCTTAGACCGGGAAGCTATTCAAAAACAAATTCCCGAAGTGCAGCAAAGATATGCGCGCTGTTATGCTTGTGTAATAGAAGCAATACTCCGTCATCATTCCAAAAATCAGTCAGGTAACCTCATAAAAGAGCTAGGAGCACACCTTCTTGCCACCGAAAAAGCCCTTGGAAAGCTGGTTCAAAAAGACAATATCGCTCTACAACAATTACTTCAGATCTCTAAGGAAGGAATCAAGCGTCTTAAAACCGACAACAATGTGTTTCTAGAAACATTTACACGACTTTCCCATCTGGCGAATGCCATTAGCAATCTAGTTAAAAAAGATTTGACGGGCGTTTTGACCGAATTGGCAGCAACCGTGAAGGGATTAGACGATACATTTACTAGTGAATGGTATGACGCTTTTTTTGCCTGTAAAGAGCTGGCCAGAAAAGCCATTAAGGAGTCTGGTACAGAAAATGGAGTGGCTCAAGTGGGTGCTATCCAAATTCTCAATAAACATCGCATGAAAAAAGATTGGCATTACACCTATAATGCTATTGAGATACTTGCTCAAATTGCGGCTAAAAGCCCTTCTTCTGCCGTGCGGAAAGCCGCTATTTTAGGGGTAAGTGCGGATTCCGAGAAATACCTGGGCCTTGTCCACTTTCTTTCATTCAAAGGATTTAAAACCGCTGGAGTGGCCCTACCTTCCGATAAGCGCCATGATCTTAGCATTCGCAGGCGCACTGCTGAATTGTTAGTTTCTTTTATCAAAAACAGTGGACCCGAAGATTTCGATACATGCAGCAATCTTAAAGTTTGCTTCTACGCGCAGCGTTTTAACTTCATCTATGACAGTGCTATCAAAGAAACCTTTTCGCAGGCTTATATTCCAACTAATATGAAAGAGCTTCAGGCGACCTTTGCACCGAAGGTTGTAACGCTGCCTTCTCCGATTCAGCCCTTTGGAGCTCCAAATCGTTTTGCATTAGGCGAATCTAAGACGCAAGATCTTCCATCTATAAGATTTTTTTCAACTTCAACTTCATCTACACCAGCTCCTTTTCGATTTCCTGTCGCCACCCCTTCCGTTTCGCTGGAACGCTTCACTCAATTGGAAATAGAAAATAAAAGTTTGGCCATCCAAAATGAGAACTTGATGAGAATCCAAGCAGAAAACGAAGCTCTAGCTATAATAAACAGCTATGCAAGAGTGTTGTCAGCACAAACTACAAACACAGCTACAGGCATAGTCATAGGCACAGGCCCAGACACCCGCCTTAGAGATTTTGCAAAGCGCTGGAATTCTGTGCCTTCAATGGCGATGATGCATTTAGGTGCATTTTTGCTTCCCCAAGAAACAGCCCGCATAGATCAACTATGTAGGGGGCTTTTAAAGATACCTTTCTCTTTAGTCTTTTCTATTCCTCAATCAAGAACTAGGCATTTCAATAACGCTGCTTTGCATCGTTTTAAAACAGAAGGTAGATTGCAATATGTGCGACATTTGGATTTAGCCAATACAAAAGTTAGTG
>PLSG01000318.1 GCA_003164155.1 Parachlamydiaceae bacterium
CCTATCAAAATGGCCTACCCGTTAAATTATCTGTCAAAGCCAAACAAACTGAAATTAAGCGCCAAAGCCGGCGGAGGCCTTCCTCTGCATCTGTCTCGAAATCTTTCAACGATGGTTTGAAGCTGCTGAATTCAGAAATTTTATATGCGCGGAAAATTAAAGCTCTGTTGAAATCTCAAGGCAAAATAATCATGGATGAGGTGGATACATTGCTCAAATGTCGTCAAGAAACGCATAAAGCCATGGGCAAAGAGAATAAAGTTGAACAAGCCTATATTGACCTTGCCATGCTGTCATATGATATACTAACCACACACCCCGAAATTTCCAAAAGCATCTATTTCGACTTTTCACCCACTAAAGCTTTGGATGCGCAACCCTTTAGTCCTGAATTGTACGAGAAAGTCAAACTTCCCATAGCTCAGGGGATTATGGAGGCCTTAATACCACGGTTTGAGTTTTTACAAGAAAAAGCTAAAGAAATGCAGGATTTCTGCTTATCTTTTATACTACAAACCGAAGAAATGGAAAAATCGCGGCAGCTTCTGCCCGAATCTATGCCCTTAGAACTAAAAAATGCCTTGGCTTTTGCCAGAAGTGAAATTCATATCTTTCTGCCTGCTACCTTAAATAAACTCTATGGCATCCATTATGGATTTTTCCCAAAAAACGCGCCTGGAACTTCTACGGATTTATGTCTGGCAGGGCCATTTAAAGGGGCTAATCGCCCAAATTTAGGTTCCCAATTTGGCCACTATACCGAAGTGATTAACTACACCGCCCAGGCCTATCATAAAACGGGCATTTCGGCTGAGATGCTGCAAAAAGAGGTCGAGCGCATCATCGCCGCGGTAAAGCTTGAAGGACACTTCGAAATATCTGAAAATAAATCCTATCTAGAATATCAAAATCTCGTAGGCTCAAAATTGGCGGCTAAGTTCCCCCTTTTTCAAGCCAAAGGGGTTAATTTAGCTAAACTAGCTAAAGAAATTTCCCTGCAACCTCGCCTCTTGAACCATTTTCTCAAAGTCTATGTTTTACCGCACATTGGGCTGCATGAAAAACGGATGAGTAGCAACGCACAAACGCTCTCTGGGTCATTTCATAGCTTGGTTGGCTTTACAGGTACGCTGGCAGATAGTGAAACTTTTCCCGATAAGCTGGGCGTACAAAGAGCTGTGGGCACAGATGGCAAAACCATTTCCCTTTTATGGAAAAATAGCCGCACTGCTGTAAAAGCGTTGTCTACGACGGATAATGTGCTGGCATCTTTAGCCGAAATGCTCAAAGACCATCCCTTTTCTGTGATTATCGATGCGGGAGCCTTCTTTAAAGATACTCCTGTAGAAGTGTTAGTCAAAGAAATTTTACGTCTAAAGCCCACTCTTGAAGCTGTGGTCTATTTCGAGGGAGATAAACAAATGATTATGCCTAAAGGACAATTACCTGTTCCGGCAAATCAACTAGAGGTGCATCCCTCTAAACGCTTCACTTTTTATGATCAACAACACTGCACAGGGGCAAATATATTGCAAACGTCTCATGCCCAAGCGTGTATGACACTCAATAAAAATCAGACTTTAAGGGATATTTTCCAAGCTGTATGGCGCATGCGCGGTTTAGAAAGCGGACAAAAAGTACACTTCTTTTTAGAAAAAGGTGTTTACAATCTGATTGCCGCGTGGAGCGGTAAAGATCGAGAAAGTTTGAACGTGATGGATCTATTGCTTTATGCCAGCAAAAACCAAGCTAGGCTGGAAGCTGAAAATAATTTATTGGCTGTCATGCAGAAAATGCAACAAAGCATATATCAAAGCTGCGATACTTTCTTAGACAATGTGGAATTAGAAGATTTAAAGCTGCCTTTATTTATAGAGCTCAATGATTTGCTATTGACCAAGCCAGATCACTCCCCTTTGAAACAATATGGCTCCATAGAGTCCATGGAAAGTGCCGATAAAGCCTTAAAAGTGCATGGTGAACAAGCTCTCTATAAAATTAAAAACTGGATTTCTAAATATGGGAATAGCTCCGATTTTAAAAAATATAAAGAGGCACCCAAATTAAAAGATTTGATAGAACAAATGGATCGCATCATCCATAAAGCGCTCCTCCGCGGCAAGGAAACAGTAGCCGAACTATTGCCCGTGAGTGTGGATAGCTTTAAAGGTTTATCCGTAGAATTGACTACGGAGGTAGAAAAGCATAGCGAACAGTCCATCGAACGCTCTCAGCGCCTTGATTTAGCTCAAAATAAGTATAGTGCATTTTCTAAAAAGCCTTTACATCCCTTGATACATCAAGAATGGAAAAATCTCTCCAAGCTCTTTGAGGCGGACTTTTTTACGCCGGTAACTTTGGCAGAATCTTGGGGCAAAATGCACAGCGAGCCTATTGTTAAAAGTATGCTAATTGAGCGTGCCGATAAAATTCGCGCCAATTACCTGCTATCTGCCGCAGATGCGTTCTTTTTAAATCCCGAGGCTAATAGAGCTACTTTGCGCGGACTTTTTGAGGAAAACTTATTTTTCTCTCTCAATCTCCTTTTCACTGCTCATCAAGTCTCTCCCTTTAATGCCATCCAAAAGCCCATAGGCGCTAGTTTGATTATTCAAGATAAAATTAAAACCGACGATGTATGTTTGCTCGCTTTGGATGGCAAGGATGCGGCGATTTTTCGCAAGGTGCTAGCTGCAGATAAAACGAGGTCAGTTGGCGTGTCTCGCGCAAAAAAACTGGCTCTATTTTATCCTAGCCTGGGCATCGTGCAGCAGGGGAGAGAGCCCATCAATTTTGAAGAATTGAAAAAGACCAAATTTCCCTTACTTGTCGTGCAATTAAAATTTATCAGCGGCGCCTTTACTGAATACTCGGCTGAAGAATGTCGCTTATTAAAAGAGTGGATACATCGTCAAGCTCAGCCACAAGAGATGGAAATCCTATTCAAAACGTTGCTGATAAATAGCTCAGAAAAGGGCAGAAACTATCCTTTTTCAACACTGGCGCGCATTTTTGCAGAAGAAATAGCGCTTAAAAATGTCTCCTCGGCAATACCAAGTGGGTTAAGCGGCTCTTCTAGCCCTTCTATGGAAAGTAGACCACCTAGCAGCGCTTCAAGCTCTTTGCCTTTGGCCCTTCCTAGCTCCTTAGCTCCTCCTAGGCAGCTGCCGCCTTTATCATTGCCTACAGTATCTTCACTTTCTAGCATCCCTCTGGAGCGTTTGCCAGGGCCTGCTGAACCTGTGATTCCCAAGCCTGTGCCCGTTCCTCCTAGAGCCGTACCTAGTGTAACGATCAAACCTTTAAAATCTGCTTTTTCCCTAAATATCCCGGGAAATAGCGATCACGGGGCCGATAGTGATGATGAGCTCGAGGATGAAGCTATGGAGAAGGAAGCGGAGGTATCTGTCAGCCGAGGCGAAATTGGAGAGGGTCTTGCCGAAAAAGAGGAAACTGAAAGGCGCGGCATGGACTTGAGCCAAGAAGAAGGCCAGAGCTCTAACCCAGGCTCTGTAAACGATCTCATAAGAAACTTGACTACCAGCCTTTCTTCAAAGGACAAAGCACCGGTCGTTAGACAGCTAGATGAGGATCCCGATCTTTAATATTGAGGGGAACGAAATTGCCTCCATTCATTGGGGTCTGGCTTGTTATTTTGCGCTTTGAACTGCTTTCTATGCCATACCTTGGGCGGTGTTCAAAACGCAA
>PLSG01000428.1 GCA_003164155.1 Parachlamydiaceae bacterium
AGCCGCTTTTGGGATGCATATGGCAGATGAAAGTGTCTTGCCGCTGGAGTTTTGCCTGCTACAGCGCCAGATCTTGGCAGCCGAATTCCTTAGGTGTAAAGATCGCTTAACTTTGGACAAAAGGGAGTTAGAGCGCCTCAAGTCATATGATCCGCTCAAAGGAGGCGCTGCTCCCTTATTTCCCATAGAAATCAGTGACCACAGCCAGATCACGGGCAAAGTGCGTTTCACACGGAGGAGCTATGCTGAAGAGGCGCATAGAACTATTTCGGAGCGCAATCAGCGCCTCTTACCTTCTCCCTTCGAAAAATTACTGGATACGGGGAAGGGGGGGATACGCTGGGCAAGGTGCCTAGATTCTCAAACTTTGGACCAATTGGAAACGCAATGGCAGGAATTTCGCCAAACGCATAAGGCTTTCTTTCACACCAAAGAAGAGTGGTGGGATTTTGCTAGCTCCATCTCGCGTGAGCGGAATCCTGAAATGGCGGCCCAAAAATTATTGGCTTTCTTCACCAAGTACCGCAAAAACGTAGAAAACGTGGATTTTCAAAGACTGCTCAAGACCTTGCTTTGCGAACTCACCATTATGCAAGACTTTTCAGGCACGGGCATGCAACGTGCTGAGGCACAGATTAAGAAGTTTATCGCCCGGCAGTATGCCCTCTTCAAATCCGAAAAAAATGTCCAAGCCGCTTGTTTTTTATTGGGCTTATCTCAGATTTTTGGCTTTGAAAGCCCTGAAGGCCCAACTTTGCGCGCCCAGTTAGAGGCATGGGATTACGCTGCCTGCAACCCCACTGAACGCAGTCTGCTCTGCCAACTGAAGTTGGTTAGTTTTTATAAGCAAGCGCTGCCTTTAAGCTTCAAGGAAGCGCAGGAGATGCTCGATGCGCAAGCCTGGATGGCGATTCATCCCATCCCTGGACACCTGCAAGATCTTGAGCTGGAAAAACTGGGCATGGAATGCCTGATGCGCCTCTCTATAGACTTGCAGCGCCAGGTGCGCGGGCCTGAAGGCGCTGCTATGCTGAATAAAGCTCTGCAGCCTGTATTGTTGGGCAAAGCTCTTAAGTGGGACACCGCGGCATTCCCGATATGCGTGGGTTACGACAGTGATTTTAAAGAAGGGCGCTACTTTTACAATGTGCTGGAACGCACCCTGTTTGAAAACGGAGCTAAAATATCCGCCTTGCCCTCTTCCATCTGCCACCATGTCGATTATGCGGATGTCTTTGGAAATGATCATCCTATCGTCCGTTTCACTCCGCCGGGAAACTATTATTTCCTCGATGGTTTGACGCGTATTCAAGAGCGCGGGGACGGTTTCTGTGTGCAAAAGCAGCTCAAAAATGATGGACAGTGGTATGAGTGGATTCAGCCTAAAAATCTGCCAGCCAAGCTGCAGCAGGCAGACAGCCCTTTGGGGGCGCAGGCTTTGACGGATGGCGACGCCTATACGCATTGGGTAGCGCTTCCCAAGCCTGGCAGCACTTTACCCAACCGCGAAATCGTCCTGGTGGCCAAGGGCACAGAGAAAATCACCCATCAAATCACTCATCGAATCCTATGTGAAGGGGCAAGTTATCAGATTGCCCGCATAGAAAAGCTGCAAGCAGGACAGCCCGCGCAGGAGTTAGCGGATATATATCATCAAAAAACTGCCTATGATTTTTTGGCAAGCGTGGAAGATCTCGCCTATGTGCATGTGTGGCAAAGCGCTGGCCAGCCGGCTTTAATTGAACTTCCCAGGCTTGGGTTGGATTTTACCGTGTCCCCACAGGGTAAAAGCTTTCCCAAGGCCCATTGCAGAGAAATTCCAGGCTATTATATAGCCCAAGAGCAACGTTTGCGCGGCATGGAAAACTTTAAAAACTTTTTGGTCCTGGAAAATCAGTCCGGGGATAAGCGAAAAATTATCATCCCGCGTCGTGAGATTGAAGTGTATAAAGCCAATCTACATACCCAAGGCGCCTTAAGTTGTCGCATTGAATTGAAGACCTCCAAACCCCTTAAAGAGGGTTTTGTGGTTAGCGACTATCTGGTCTATNNGTCTATAATATCGGTAGCGATGGAAACGTGGAGTGCCAAGACCCAGAGCTTAGCCTCTACATGGCCTATTTATGCTTAGGGCGCAAGGAATATGACCAGGCGTTGCTGTACCTGTGCGAGCATGCCCGCAAGCTTAAAAGCTATACACCGCAAGAGGTGCAGGTGCTGCGCTGGATACAGGAGTTACACGCCATCAATATGGACCAAGATCCCAAGGCTTGCGCCGTGTACCTGTGTGCCGAGGCCTGCCGGTTAAAAAATATCCAGCAGTTTAGCCCGGTCAAAGTTGCCCCAACTCCCTTCGAAATAAGCCAGCACGCGGCCATAAAAAAGAAATATTTCACTGCCTATCTGCCAGTGCTCTCTTATGCCACCACCTTGCAGCTGACCAAGGAAGAGGAACTGCTGCTGCTAAAATCCATGCTCGAACAACCTCATAAGGGCTTGCAGGGTATGCCGCTAAAGATTGCGCTGCGCATCCGGGAATTAGATCCTGAATGCGCATGGGAAGGGGTGAAGGCAGCTCATGCTTCTGACGATGGCAGCGCAGGATCTATACAGAAGCACTTAAGCCTCCCCATCAAAAGCTTTGAAAGATTGGCGGAAGACGACCATTCCTTTGACATTATTTCCAAGCAAGATTTCCACCTGCTGTATAACTTGATGGAGGATGAGCCTGATGCCAAGGGCCGGGCAGATTTTTCCTTGCAGTTCGTGGGGAAAGGCAACCGATTTCTAAGGCCAAATTCGGGGGCGCTTAAAAGCCAATTTTCAAAGTTTTATACTTTAGCTCAGCGCCAAGCGTCAGAAGTACAGAGCTTGTTACATATCTTGGCTAAATCTGCAGACAAAGATCTCGCGTTTATGTGTAAACTGTTGCAGGCCATATACCAAAAGCCTGCTCTTTTTCCAGCCTGGGCAGTGTTGATGAAGGATGGTATACCCTCTGCTCTATCCCAGTTAGAGGATGTATTTGACAGGATGTCAAAAAAAACACTCCCTGCTGAAGGCAAGACAGAGAGCCTGTCATCGCCTTGGGCCCCAGGGCTGGAATCGGATGCCAAGCTCAGCGGTGAGTCTAAAGCCGAAGCGGAAATTAAATTAGCCTCTAGTAAAACCACTCCCAGTTTATCCAAAATGGCATCTGGTGATGCGGACAGGCCCGCGTCTATGCCAAAAGAACCTGCAAAATCCACCTCCTCAGACATGGGCTCGTCCAGTTCCTTGTCTTCGTCACCGCCCCTCCTTAAGCGTTGGCCTGCCCTAGAATCTGCGCACATCTTGCCGCTAATCGATGCCAAAAAGCTGCAGACTTTTTTTGCAACTGCTGCCGCTACATCCACGACCTCTACCTCCACGACCTCTACCTCCTTAGGCGATCGGCATCAGGCGTGGGATGAGCGGCAAAAGGCAGAGTTGCTGCAGGCCGTCGCGGTAGATGGCGATCACCTCTCCACAGTGGTGGTGCCAGAAGCTCTTTTCGAATCGATACTTAAAGACATGCAGGAGACTTCGCGCAAGACTTTCAAGCAGGCGGCGCAGGTGCTGTACTTTGACCGCAACACGGAGTGTTCCGTGCAAAAGCTGGAGGAAATCCACGCCCAGCTGGAAAGCATCCGCCGCCATAAACACTACCTGCTGATCTCCCACAAGAGTTTGGCATGCATAGCTCTGAAATATCAAGAAGCCCTTTATAATCATGCATTCGGCACTCCCAAAAGGGCAGAATTGCAAGCTGAGATCGAATGCTTGAGAAAAATCCTCGCGCTCTTAAAAGAAAAGGGCAAGGCTATCTTCGATGAAGCCGACATGCTTCTCAACTGCCGCCAAGAAGTAAACTTCAGCATTGGCGTGCCGCAAAGCCTGGATGAAGAGCGGCGCCACGTCACGGCCGACCTTTTTGAAGAGCTTTTGTCTTTAGATGCCGCGGTGCGCAAGGCGCATCCATCCAGCGCGTTCTCGGCTTTTTCAGATATGACCGAGGAAGTGTATCGGGCAAGAATTAAGCCGCAGCTTATAAACAAAGTAGTCGGCAAAATGAAATCCCATTTTGGAGGGGAGGGAGAGTCCTTGATCCGCGGATACATGGCCAATGCATTATCCCAAGAGCAGCAAAGCCAGCTGGCTGGCTCGCCCATCCGCCAGGCTTTGGCGCTATACCGCCAGCAGATCAACCAGATTTTGCCCTTGACCCTATGCAAAGGCTGCGACATCCTCTATGGATTTTCCGAAAAAAGCGGCTCTCCTCTGGCCATCCCCTATGCCAATGGTGTACCGAGCGAAAGCTCTCAGTTCGGCAACCCTTATGAATTGCTCAACTATACTATCTTGACATATCGACATAAAGGCGTTCCCCCTAAAATTATCGGCACCTATGTGGCGGCGCTGCAGAGTAAAGCCATGCACGAGCTGACGCAGTACCCAGGAAGGGCCTTGGAGGAAACGGCGGCCTACCAGGAGTTTTTGGAACTGGCTGGTCCCACAAAAGCGCGCACATTTTTAAAGTGCGCCGATTCAGATTTTGTGGAGATAGCCGAAGCACTGAATGCTACGCGGCACCTTCTAGGCGTGGAAAACCGCTTGATGGCGTTTGTGAAAAAAAATGTTCTGCCCGAAGTGAAAATCTATCCGACCAAGCTTTCATTAAATGCCCAAGGCCTGGTAGACCTCTTTAAGCAAACCCAAGGTTTTACTGGCACACCTTGGAACAGCGATACATTTCATAGCAAAATCGAGACTATCAAAGATGTGGGGATTGATGGCAAAACCATGGCCATCTTGTGGGGGCAATGCCAGGGCAATTGCCATAAACTGCCCTTTAAAAGCGAAAGTTCCAATTCACCGCAGCTTGAAAAAGACCTCGTGGGCAGCGTTATGGCCACCTATGGCGGTCAGGCCGATTTCAGGGCGCTCATCGATACAGGGGGGATTTTCGCCGGCATGCACAACCTGGCCATTGCCCAGGCATTTTTGAAGGGATTGCCAGAAAACATCAAGGGTGTGTGTTATTTTCACAAGGATGAGCTGCTGATGCTCGAAAGAGGCAAAGCGCTGCCTATACCTTTCAGCCAATCTTCGCTGTCTAAAGAGGAGCGCTTTACCTTCTACGATAAAAGCCACACCACCGGTGTGGACATTGCTCAGGCTCCTTGTGCGTTAGCTGTGGCCACCATCAGCAAAGATATGACCTCAGGGGATCTATCTCAAGGCGTTTGGCGCATGCGCGGCCTTGGACAGGGACAGCGCATCAGCTTGGCTTACCTGCCAACTATGCAGGAGATTTTACGCCAGGCTCTGCCGGCCGGGAAATCAGGGGAATCCGAAGAATCTAAAGAAAAAGCCGAGCATGTCCAAGCCGTGGGTTTAAAGCACATTGTACATCTGATCAATCAAAACCAGGCCAGACAAAAAACCGAGCATTGCATAGCCGTCTCCAAGCACAAAGTCAGGCATGTAGCCGAGCACGCCATGCTGGCGCAGCTATTGCATACATCCATCCTGAAAAATCCCCAAGACCCTCTCTTTATCCACGCGGCACAACTCTTTGCCAAACCGGTGGTAGACAACCCTTATGCCACTTTCGGGGGAATCGAAGTGCCCAGGCCCAAAGCCGAGGTCATGGAAAAATATATCAAAGGCGTGGTGGCAGCTTATTATCCATCAGATACCAAGGCTAGGGCTGAAGAGGCATCTTCTGCCACCTTCAAAGAGACAGGAGTCGACGCGCTCCTCTCCTTGCAAATGCGAACATGTGCGCGGTTGGATCTTCTGCCCGATGAACTGTGCGATGTCGATCTCGCGGCCGATAACGCGGAAGCCGAAATGGAGATGCAAACCCAGCAGCAAAGACAAGTTGAGGTTGTAGTTAATGAAGTACGCGTCCCACTAACTAACCCAAGTATAGTATGGTTCGGCGGCTTTTTTAAGAAGGCCTCCTACGAGGATCAGTGGCCGGTGGTAGAAAGGGAGCTAGCGCGACGCAAAAGCATTTTGGCAGAAGAGCGGCTCAAAGTCACCGAACAAGAGGGAAAGGCTAAGGGATTGGAAGCATATTTCCGGCAGGCAGAGATCACCACGGAATTAGCCGAAATGCAGCAAATCGGTCTCAACGTGCCGCGCAT
>PLSG01000563.1 GCA_003164155.1 Parachlamydiaceae bacterium
CTATCCTTCCCATCCTGTAAAATTTCCTCCTTCGCATTCTTTGCGTCCTTTGTGTGTTTATTAGTTTCTCTTTCTCTGTGATCTCTGTGTGCTCTGTGGTTGACTTTGCTTATGTCACTCACGCATGTTCACGAAAATTACTTGCGCCCGCAAAGCACTGTGGCAATGCCCCCGGTCAGCGATTTGCGCCAGGTTTGGCAAAAGCCGCCAGCTTGCAAAATCCCTTCCAACTCGGCCGGGGGAATAAAGGTATGTATGCTTTGGCATAAATACTGGTAGGCATCTTGATTAGAAGTCACCAACCTTCCTAGGACGGGGAGCAGTGTCTTAAGGTAAAGCTGATGGCCCAAGCGCAAAAGGGGATTGACCGGGCGAGTCAGTTCCAATATGCCAAAAGATCCTCCCGGACGCAGAACTCGCCGCACTTCTTTCGCACATTGCAGGGGATCCCTTACGTTGCGGATTCCATAGGCCATAGTGACGCAGTCAACGCTTTGGTCGGGCAGGGGAATGACATGCGCATCGGCTCGCATATATTCTAAATCAAAGGCCGCAAGCTGCAAACTAGTTGATTTGGCTTTGGCGCAATCCAGCATCTCTTGACAAAAGTCTAGCATATAGACCTTGGCGGGGGCATTTTTTGAGCCCTGCACTCTGGATAGATAATTAAAGGCTATGTCGCCCGTGCCACAGCATAGATCAAGCATGACCTGCGGGCGCGATGCCTCGACGACGCTGTCGACTAAATAGCTGTTCCAACGCCTGTGCATCTGCCAAGAAAGCACCGAGTTAGCTCTATCGTAGTTTGTGGCAATGCTGCTGAAGAGCCGGCAAATGCTCTTGGGGTGGTTTTTGTCATAGTTTGGCGGCGAATTTTTCATAGGTTCCTTGGTAACTGGTCAGATCCCCCCTGGAGGAACCGAGGGAGATCCGACCAAAATATGGGTTTAAGGAAGTTCTGAGGTGTTTTTAAATAACGCTAGCATTGTTATTGCTCGACACTGACCTCTAGAGCTATACTCCAATGCTATTGAATTAAAAATATATTTTACGTGCATAACCTATAAGAACCTCCTAGAGCCCGCTTCGGGCGATTGAACAAAGCCCACAGTGACCGCAGTTCCGAGTCTTCGAGGGACGTAGGGAACTGTGGGGAGGTCAATAGAATTTCCCGAGCCCGGTAGGGCGACTGAAAAAATGCGACGCTTTAGAAGCCACACCTTGCTTTTTTCGAGAGAACCAATTATCAGTCCTTTGAAAACAGCACTATGGTCTGAATAGCAATGCGTCGCATTTTTTCAGTCGCCCTACCGGGCTCTGCGAACATTCTTGACTAACCCACAGTTCACTCCGTCCCTCGATGACTCGGGACTGTGGTCACTGTGGGCTTCGTTCAGTCGCCCGAGGCGGGCTCTAGGAAGTGCATATTAACTCAAGTTGCTAGTCCTTGTAACCAAAATCCGGAGGAACCGGGATTTTGGTTACAAGGACTAGCAACTTGCGTTATTAGTGAACGTGCCCGTTCCGGTGTTCTAATTGTTTTTCGGATCCCTCTGGTTCCTCCGGAGGAATCTGACCAGTTGTGTGCATTGAGCTGAGAGCTCTGAACTTTTCCAACCCTTGCATATGCTGTGGAGTCATAGTATGCTGAAGCACCTGAAAGTATGCACTAATTATTTCGGGTGATAGGCGGCTTTTTTCTATGGCCATTTGGTGGATAAGTGCTGGATTTTTTTTGGCCCAATCCAGAGCCTGTCCCAACGCATGTGAAAATTCCGCAAGCTCTGCTTTAGTGACCTGGCTAGATATGCGCTCAGATCCAAGCACAGAGGTGTTTTTCTGACTATCGTCAGTCAGATTTTCAGCGATGTGCACCGCCCTTTCCGCGCTATTTGCGGCAAAAACCGCAAATACGAAAGACAGTCCTGTAGCAAGATGCCAGGCTTGGGCCAAGTCTACGGTGGTGTAGCCTGGAAAATGGGGGTTTTGCAGACATTCGTCGCCAATTAACAAGAAAGCTGGGCAAGCAGGCAGCTTGGCGATATCTATGGCATTGCCCGAAAATATAGTAAAATGGGGATTGATTTTCCAATAATGTGTACACAAAAGGCGCAGGAGCTCTACCGAGGTACTGCTTTGGCCAGTGACAGCCACAAGCGCTCCATCCAGTTCCTTTAAGGGAAGGCGCGTATATAGTGCTACGCTCATGACCTTGTCTGAGGCTCCGATGCAATAAGGCGGAATGAGCGCATAGCGCTGGGGCATGTGTAAAAACTCAGCGCTGCTGATCATGGATATATCTAAGTCGCCGCGACGCAGAGCACGATTTAAGGCGGAAGGCGCCCCCAAGACAAACTGAGCTGGGAAGGAAACCGCCCCGCTCTTAAATGCGGCTAAAAACGGCAGAGCATTGATATAGTCGATGATCCCTATTTTAAGCATGTGAGCAGCTCATCTTGGGCATAGTCGTATCCCGAATGAATTTCCTTGGGATCTCTATTTACCTCGCGGATAAGATCGGCAATGGGCTGCTTAGTCATTTTAAGCTGTACTCCACCGGCCATGGTGATGATTTTTTCGTCTAGGGCGGTGGATGCAAAATCGTTGGCGCCATAGGCTAGGATTTCCTGAGCTTCAGGCACTCCCACGTAGTTCCATAGCACCTTGATATTGCGCACATTATCTAGCATGAGCCTTGAAACCGCATACACCCTTCTGACATCTTTGGGTTTGAGAATTTTCTTGCGTTTGCCTAAGGCATTATTTTCTTCATGGTATTTAAGAGGCACAAATGTTTGAAATCCATGCGTAAGGTCTTGCAACTCTCTAATCTGGCACAGGTGGGAGATGATGTCTTCATGTGATTCGACATGCCCAAAAAGCATGGTGATGTTAGAGGGGAGTCCTCGCTTATGCGCGATGCGGTGGATGGCTAAGTATTCGTCGGAAGTTATTTTTTGAGGAGCGATTTGTTTGCGGATTTTTTCAACTAGAATTTCAGCGCCGCCGCCAGGCAAAGAGCCCAGGCCCCAACTCATCATCTTATCGAAAACCTCCTCTACAGTGATGCCATGCAAACGCGCTAAGAAGTCGTATTCCACAGGCGTCAAGGCTTTAATATGCAAGCGGGGATCAATTTGCTTGATGCGCGTGAAGGCCTCACGATAGTAATCTAGATTGCACTCGCGCCAAAGACCGCCCACGACATGCACTTCAGTCAACCCCTTTTCATAGTGCTTGCGCACGCTTTCTTCGATCTGGGCAGGCGTCATGAACCAAGCGGTTTTCCATCCGGGCTTGGCATAAAAAGAACAAAGGGGGCAAGAGAGCTCACATAGGTTGGTAGGGTGAATAAAAAGCGTGGTAGCATAATATACAGTCTCGCCCACACTGCTTTTTCTGGCATAATCGGCGAGCCACCTAACGGCTTCGCCATGCTCGGTATTGAGCAGATAAACACCCTCTTCTGGACTGATGCGCAGCTTGCGCATAACTTTGTGAGCGATAGTTGTAAGCTCATCCGTAGGCATCTTGCTAGCCATATTTTCCATGTGATCTCCTATCATTGTATTTGCGCCAATTTATATCACAAATCACCACATCACCTGCAAGCTAATTTTAGATAAGCACAGCCATTTTCTTTAAATTAAAGAAATCACTTTGCAAAAAGCTGCCTGAATTGCTAGGGTGAGAAATTACTATTCTATGAGTATGTGTATGAGGCGTAAATATCTTTTATAGGTTTTTTATGTTTGTGAGCGCATATAGGAGCAGTAATTTTGTAAGCGAGCTAGCAGAGGGCATATCTCGCAGCATTGCCCAAGGGGAGTATCTTTCCAGAAAGGGTGGAAAATGGTCCCGAATCACCTGTAAGCCAAAGGATCAGAAGCTCAGGGATATTTTCCTTGAAATGGCTAACGATACACGCACTTTTTTGCATTCCAAAGGTTTTAATGACTTGACCTATCGGCAGCTGTCGACGAAGATGAGCGTCTTGCGCACGTCAACCACACATATGCAGCTGCGCTACCTGCATAAAGTTGCGCACGTTTTTAACAGATTTTTGCGTTGGGTGTGTAGCTTTCTGAGTAAGAGAACCTTCCAAGCGCAACAGAGCGCGCTTGTGCACACCAAGGGAAATTACGAAAATCTAGATAAGTATGTGCATGCCATAGAAAAAGCTTCTAAAGTTTTAGCGGATAGCGAAGAGCTTGGCGATAGTGTCGAGCTGGTCCAATCCCTAAAAGAGCATCTAGTAGCGTGTCGGGGGCATCTTTCGGGCTTTCTTCAACACTGTCCATTTAAGCGCAACTCTTCGCTTTTAAGCAGCGCGCTCTATGTATTCTTTGATAAGCCGGCCTATGGCAATGTGGGCGAATACCTTGAGATAGTTGCTCAATTAGTAGATTCCCAGCTGCACATAAGGTCTGAAGGGGATACCCACGTATTTCGCGCACAATTTTACAAAGGCGTGGAGCACCTTTGCAAGAAGTTTCCTAAATTGAGTGCAAAATTGATCCAGGAGTGGTCTAAACCCACTCCATGCGCGCGTTGGCTGCCTGCCCTTGGTGCATTTCTTTCACTGCCCGCACAAGCCAAAGCTCTGCAGGAAGGATCTTTTGCCTGCGCAGAGGTAAATCGTGTGTTGCAGGAGATGAATCGCCTTGTCAAAGCCTGTCATATATTCGAAAGCCATCGCAAGAAGTCTGAAAAAGCTGCGGTAGAATCTTTTGAGGGGCTTTTTAGGCAAA
>PLSG01000297.1 GCA_003164155.1 Parachlamydiaceae bacterium
CTCTTTTTTTCACAAAGAAATCAAATACCGCCGGGCGATTTAAAAGGTAAGGGTGCTTGGCGGCGGCATAAGTCAACAATGTATCGCCTGCGGCAGTGCAAGACTCCATGTGAAACCCTGCGCTAAATAGCATTTCAAGAGTTTTCGCCTTATATTCTGCATTAATCCAAGGGGAACTTTCATCGGCTAACAAGTCGATGATAGATTCAAATAAGCTCGCATGCAGCCCTTTTTCGTTAGGGAGATTAGCAGAGGCCTCTAATTTCTCCTTACTTTCCGCCTCTTTAAGCGAGCTTTCGCTTTTTTCTCCTGACTGACGCCACTGCTCTATTAGCAGCGGAAGGTATCTCTTGCCGGCCGGACGCCAAGCTCTTGTCCACAAAGACACGTCACATATATGGGCCCCAGCTTGTAGCAGCCGCTTAAAAATTTCTATGCTCAATGGCTTTTGGCGGGGTTGTTTATTTAAATCTAGAACTTTGCATAGGACAGAACACTCGCTATCCTCTTTGGCGGAAGAATCCGCTCCTGCAGAAAGTAGTAGATCGACCATCGCTACATTGCCTTTAGAGGCGGCTAGAAATAAAGGAGAGCCTAGCTTGTCCTTTTTGGCTAAGCAATCTTGCAGACGCCTGAAACCGCATAACTTTAAGTTTGCGAGCGCCTGAGAAAGAACTACCAGGTCTTCTGCTGCCACAGCCCGATTAAGCAAGGTAGCTTTATTTTCATTATAAGCGCCTGTTTCCAAAAGTAGATTCTGTATTTCTGCGGCTTCAAGTGACTGTGCTATGGCATAGGGGGTCCTTTCTGCGCTATCCTCAATTTCCAGATCAGCACCTAGATCTAGCATAAACTTAACGAGATCGAGGCGTTTAATCTTGACGGCGACGTGTAAAAGGGTTTCGCGTGCTTCATTCCCTATGGTAACGCAGCCTCCCGCATTAATCAAAAAAGCTAAACTAGCGCGATGCGCACAGTATAGAGGATGTTCGGGGGATGGAATTTTAAAAAGCGCCTCAAATAACAAGGGAATGCCGATAAACGCGCCTAAATGCAGACTATGCTGCACGCCTGCAAAATCTCCTTTCAAGACTTGCGAAACGAGCCTTTCATGCAATTTTGGATCGAAGGGAGCCGACAGACCTGGTGTGGGAGAAATAAGGGAAGCACAAGCACCTCCTGAAAATGCAGCAGCTGAGTTATCACTAGATCCTGTGGTTAGATCTACTGGCGGGCACATTACAACTTTAGTTAAACAACTTATATTTACCGTCATATTTCTCCATTTTTATTTAGATTATATGCGATATCAACAATTATATTCAACATGAAACAGTAGGGGAAATGTAGAATCTAGCGACTCTCACCGGCAATGAAAATTTTAAATCCAAAAAAGGCCTTGTTCACCTGTGCGGTCAGTAAATTAAACCCAAAGGGGCAAAGAGAAGGATCACTTTCCCAATGTATCTAATTCGATGATCGAATTAAAAAAACGAGGGAATGGACCCTACATTTTCCCTATCCCCTTTGCGCCTGTGCGTCTTTGTATTTAGGCTTTTTAGGTTGTGTGGCCGAAAGTTTTCGCTGTACAGCTGAATATAGCAAAAAAAGACAGACAAAAATCGCCATTGTGGCTGTTCCGGCTGCGCATAAATTTACAGCTTAAACAAGCTAAAGACGATGCTTGCAATGGCGGATTCCTTAGCTGGTGCTGGGGTAAAAATTAATCCAAGCGAAGGTTTGCTAGCGGCATATCCTATGCTGATGGTATCGCCTGCTTTTAAAGCTGTCACGCCCTGAAATATCAATACCGATGTGGAGTCTTTTTGTTCGACAAATTGACGCACCCCAGAGTTCTCCACAACCTTTCCATTTTGCACTAGCCACATGTCTACGTACCCGCCAGCTTCTTTTGCACTTTTATCTGCGCCAATTTGACCTGCCACCATCAGAAAGTAATTTCCACTCTGCTTGATGACGACTTTTTCAGGCGATGGATGGTCAATACCTGAAATGCCATCTTCATTTCCCATGGCCACAAGCTGAGGTTCTTTAGACACTTGCGTTTTGCTGCTGGAAAGCTGCGCATAAACAGAAGGATTGCCTTCAGCTGCTTGTATGCTGCTTAGCCCGCATGTTGCCAATAACAGTGTTAAGGCGCCTAAAATTGAACGAAAACTGAGCATTAATTTCATAATTTACCTTTTTGATGGATTTTTCTTAGGGGGGAAAGCATATTTTCCTCTCTATGCGCTAGACTATCTAGATACAGCAAGCGGAGATTTGCGCCTTTTGGGAATAGCCTGCGCGATTCCCAAAAGGAGCAAGCCGCCACATGTGGGGCCATTTCGCTCGGCCGAAACCTTGAACGAAAAGGGATGCATGCTCTATTTTGGCGTTTTGATCTTATCTAATACTTGCGTTTTTATTAGTTCGTCGGGGATCAGCCCGGCAATGGCTTTAGCCTGTTCTTTATCGCTATGGGCCATATATAGGTTTAAGGCCAGCTCCCTCAGAATATAAGATCGACTTTTTAAGTCGTAAATTGTTTTCACATTTTCCAGCATCTGCTTGCCAATTTGACGAGCTACCTCCATATCCTTTTTCTCGAGGCATTTCTCTACAATCTGGATAAAGGCAAAATTTCTGGATAACGCAGAAGGCAGACTTTCGGCCAGCTTGCGAGCCTCTTCAAACTTATTTTCCGCCAAGGCGATCCTGATAAATACAAGCGGCTGGATCTCGGGTTCTGGGGTCAATAAATTGGCAAATTTTTTGGCTCTAGTGATTTCCTGGGTTGGGATCAAAAATTCTTCGATTAAGCTGGCGATCAATAAATTTCTCTCATTTTTTTCAGATACGCCTTCTATAGCTTCGATCGCCAGATCCCATTGGTGCATAGAGGCCAACGTTTTGGCAATTTCCTTTGATTTATCGACCGCTAGTTGGCCAGANNAGTTATAACGACGGCTGTGAAATCTTTTCACATCCCTACATCTCCTTTTCTATACATTAAATTTTTAATTTAATCTATAGAAATTCTAGGCCATGTTCACCTATGATGGGGAGATCCATAACTTAGTAATAATACCAAAAAAATGTGCATATGGGCACGTTAAAAGATCAGGTTGGTGGGATGCTCGTGTCATGAAGCAACCCCATCATGCACAGAGAGCTTGTGATTTTGGCC
>PLSG01000040.1 GCA_003164155.1 Parachlamydiaceae bacterium
AACAAGCCAGGAAAACATTTAATCCCAACAACAAAAGCATAACAGCTGATGATATTGATAGTTTTGGCAAAAAAGTAATAGATCTCCTCATCTTAGGAGGTAAGATACCTTTAGGTTTAGTTCAAATCATTGAAATACTAAAAGATTTTTCTCTTTACATTACCGACCCGCTTTTTGTAGATTTTTTCGCAAAATTACCTTATCTTATAGAGATGCTCGATTTTGCCATCAAAGAAGGGCCCTTTAAGCATCTAAAAGAGCATATACCCATCACATTGTCAACTGCTGAAATAAAACAGCTTGCTAAATCACAAGTAGATCTATTTTTACCTATCATAAAAACCTCTATAATACGCGGAAATTATCCGCAATCTATTAAACTACTAGAAAATCTCCAGTCACTTTATAGCGTAATTCACACAGATGAAACCATGAAAAATCAGTTGCTTTATTGTACTGAAGCGTTGTCTTCTTGTTTATTTATTGAAAATCCTTCCCAAAGTCAGACTATACTTTCCCATTACGAACTATTTTTTCTAAAAGCCTGTAACGAACTTGACTCGTCAACTGCTTATTTTTATCTTAACCATTTTTTAACTCAAGCTTTGACATATGCTTCTCATCTTCTCTTAGTAAATCTTATCCGAGAAGCTTTACTACAAAACAAAATCATCGAACCGCCTCTTGCTCTCTTCCTCAATCCCATGGAGCTCACACACTTAATTACAAATAAAACATCTTTGCTACGAAAAAAACCTTATTCCCTGATTAACCCACAAATTATACCCACAATGATAGACAAACTAAAAGGCGCCCTATTTCACACCGACGATCTTGAAATATTAAAACAAAAGATTCAATCAGAAGTATTCTTAAAAAAGACTACAGATCTCTGCCGTTATATCATAGAACGCTATCACAAATTACTTCCCCAGCTGCATGCGCTTCCCAAGGCTCCTATTCAGGAATCTTTAACGTCTCTTAGGAAATTTCCAGAGCTTATTCGGCTCCTTGAAGTATATATACCTACAAAAGATTTAGCCGAATTGAAAAAAGAGTGCCAAGTCATTCAAAATCACTGGCAAGCTTTAGCTTTAAAAATTTCTGTGTCTACGGAAAAGAAAAAATAGCAAAGCAATCTAGTACACTGTCAAGGTAGAATTTATAACCCCTCCGAGGGGGCATCTGTAAGCTCAGGGTTAGGATGTTAATTTTGATATCATTTTGACAAATAAAAATTACAAGAAATATGAGTTTTAAAAAGATGAAATAGGATAAGGAAAGGATAGAGGAAACGATTTTCGAAATTTTGACCCAAAAGATGAACATAACCTTCAGCAGGTCTGAGAGTAGATTCGCGTTCGCTATGCCCTAAGCTCCAGAGGAGCGGCATAGGTAAAGCCTACTGCGTATGCCCCGGAGGGGTAAGCTGTGGGTAAGGTATAGAGCGGAAAATAAGCTCCGGAGGAGCGGCAAGGGGGCCTTGGATGAAGCTGAGGAGTAGTACAAACGGAAGATAGCATCGAGTAATAACGGAACTGAAAGCAAAACGATAATAAGTTAAAACATTCCATTGACCTTTAAAAGGCTCTTAATGGTGCTCGATTAGGGGACATCAGTGGAGCAATTAACTCCTACACCATCTAGAAATTTCTTGAACTAACCCCTCTGCATCAATTAGAATTGGCAAGCTACGTGAGGTCATTTAGGCCTCTGTAAACATTCTTCCTCTCTATTGTAACCTTGTGGAGTTCTCTTATGGCATCTTCCATTTCTTCTCATGATAAAATATACATTCGCTGTTTCGATTTAGGAGGAAGTGGATTAAAAACAGCTCTCTTGCGTTATAATAAAAGCACTCATAGCTTAACCCTCAAATCTCCTATGGTCCAATTAGGTAAATGTCCCGATGATAGAAAAGTCGCAGAATGGGTACGGACTAAGATGGAGGAATTGTCTAAAGTAATATTAGATGAAGAAATTCAGAAAGGTCATATCTTTGCATTTTCTCTAGCAGGCCTAAACAAATTGCGTGAGAAACCAGTAAAAACTTTGGAGTTGCCTATCTTATTTGATCTACCTGACGCTAAAACGCGATCTATAGATGATGGGACGGCACATTTATTGAGTTCTTTGAAAGCATTGAAAGACAGTCTGCCTAAAACAGGCTGTGTTTGGAATTTCTCCATTGGCACCGCTATAGGCTTTGGGTTTACCAATTCAAAACAAGAAATCAAACCAGCAAGTGAGATACGCAATTTTTTTGGACAAGATTCTTGGACCGTTCAAGAGCCTACCACTGGTAAACCAAACTGGGAAGCTTGTGGATCGACAGCAGGCTTTGATAAGATAGTGGCTGATAGAGAGGGGAAGGTTGATAAAGAAGCGTTTGAAATATTTGCTGGTAGATGGAAAGCCTTTATCCATGAGAAGATTATTGCGCTTACAGCTTAGTATTGCGCAATCTTAGGGCATTTCCAATTACAGAGAGCGAGCTTAA
>PLSG01000549.1 GCA_003164155.1 Parachlamydiaceae bacterium
TGATTCCTCACAATGTTTTCTAGCACCACAATGGCATCGTCGACCACAAAACCAACTGATAGGGTCAATGCCAGCAGAGAAAGTAAGTCGAGGCTATAGCCCAAATAGTGCATGATCACAAAGGTGCCGATGAGCGACAGGGGCAGGGCTGCGCTGATTATCAAGGCTTCCAAAAGCCTGCCCAAACTCAAGTAAATCACCAAAATGACCAAGGCGAAGGCAAACAGCAAAGACCATTCCACATCGAGGATAGATTCTTGAATCCAGACTGCTTTATCAAACCATAGGTCCAGATGCATGGAGCTGGGCAGCTCTTTTTTTAAAACAGCCAAGACATTTTGCACGTCTTGGGAGATGGCCACGGTATTTCCATCGCTGATTTTTTGAACCCCCAAGATTAACGTCAAAGAGGTTTTTTGGGGAGTGACAAAGCGAAATTCGCGATCCATGTCCGACTTATCCGAGACTTCTCCGATGTCCTTGATGCGTACGGTGGTGCGCCCAATTTTGAGATCTTCCAGCTCTTTGGCTTGCTGGATGGTGCCGAATAACTCCAAAGCCAACGATTTGCTGCCCGTCTGAATNNGGGCATTTGGGCAGTACTTTGTTGGATGGTGGCCACCACCTGGTCGAAGCCCACTTTTCTGGCGGCCATCAGCTCGGGATTCAACCTCAGCCAAATCGATTTGCCAGCTCCCATGACCATCACGTTGGCCACACCAGCAATCCGGTTGAGGCGCGGGACAATATAGGCGTCGGCATATTTGCGCAGCTCCCCCACTCCCGAAGCGGAATTCAGGTGCTCGGAGGTCATCAACAGGTACATGATCGGGTCTTGGCTGTCTTCTTGCAAGTGGTAGCTGGGACGGGGATCCACTTCCCGCGGCAGATGTCCGTCGGCGCGATTTAAAGCCGCTTGCACATCCCGGATGGCTTGATCCATGTTCTTATTCAAATCGAACGTCAAGGATATGCTGGAAGAGCCTTTGGAACTGGTCGAAGCAATTTCTTGCACCCCTTTGACGTGGATCAGCTCTTTTTCCAGGGGGATAGTCACCATATTGAGCACGGTCTCAGGACTTGCGCCGGTATATCCGGCGGAGATTTGAATATGCGGATGTTCAATGCTGGGCAGGTCGCTCACCGGCAGCTTCTGATAGGCGATTAAGCCGGCTATCACCATGGCCAGCATCACAAAGGTGGTCATTACCGGACGGCGAATAAAGGGGGCCGAGATATTCATATTTTCACTTCCACTTTAACACCTGGGGAGACGCGCAGATGGCCATCCGTGATCACGGGATCTGCCGGATCCAGCCCTTCCAAGACGATCACATTGAGCTTGTGCTCTTCACCTAAAATAACTTGTCGAAGGGCTACGCTTTTGTCGGCCTGTACGATGTAGACATAAGGCCCTTTTTCATTATATCTGACAGCCTTTTGGGGGATGAGCTTGANNGGTCCTGCGAGACAGCAATGGGGACTTGCACGCGTATGCTTTGACCTGGCCGCAAGGTATGCTGGGGATTGGCTATTTTTCCGCGCACCAATAACAATCCGGTTTTAGGTTGAAAATGATTATCTAAAAAGGTGATCTCTCCCTCTAAAATAGCCTCCTCGCAGCCCAGCGAGCAAAGCGGTTGAATTTTAACCGCGAGCTTGTTTTCCAGCAGCTTGGGGAGCTCTTTTTCGGTTACCGTAAACTCGATGATCAGCGGATCCAGCTTGGAAATTGTGGCCAGCGGCTCGGCATAGCCAACCCCTACGAGTTGTCCCGGATGGACATCCAATTTGCCCATGCGCCCATCCAAGGGCGAGGTCAGCGTGCAGCAATCCAAATCCATCTGTGCACTATCCAAGCGGGCGCCGTCGAGTTCCAATACGGCTTGCGCTTTGATAATCTGGCTCTCCAGGTCGTCCCATTCGATTCGAGCCACCAGGTCTTTGTTGGCTAAATTTTTAAAGCGGTCGAGTTTTTTCTGGGCAGCCTCCCAGGTAGCTTGATCCACGGCCATTTGCGCTTGGACCTCTCTGACCCGGATGCGATAAGTCTGTGGATCGATTTTGAACAGCGGAGCACCATGCACCACCCACTCCCCTTCCTCCACCAAAACCTCTTGTAGTGTGCCATTTACCTGAGGGCGGATCTCCATCAAAACCGCAGGTTGCAGCACGCCGATGGACTCGACATATACCGGTACATCTTTGATTTCAGGAACTACGGCGACCACGGGAACAGGCAGGACCTCGGTCTTAGGCGCGGCTGCCTGGGGTTCACAAGCCGAGAGCAAGCATAAGAGAGCGGCTAAAGCCGGCATGATTAGGGGTTTGCGTGGCATGGAACCTCCATATATGGGGAATAAGTACCTGTGGCATAAGCCAAATTAGCTGTAGCCGCCAGCAAGCGCGTCTTCACATCACTGTAGCGGATGCGCGCCGTGGCCAATTGACGCTGGGCATTGGACAGTTCGAAGATGCCGTCTTTGCCCGCATTGTATTTATCCCAGACGGCCTCATATGCCTTTTTGGCAAAGTCCAGATTCTGATCGGCATAAGCCAGCATTTCCCGGGCTGCGCCCACATTGCTGCTATAAGTCAGCACTTCCATGGCGATATCCAGCTCCAACTGAGCCATTTCTTCGATAGTAGTTTGCGCGTTGGCATAGGCTAAGCGATTATTATAACTCGTTTCAAAGCCATTGAATAAGGGCATCTCAAAGTTTAAAGCTATGCGGTATTGGCCAGCATCGGTCCTATCTTCTAGGGCATGGTGCGCCCCGCCCAATCCCGAAAGGGAAACCTTAGGTCCATAGGCCGCTTTAGCTTTGTCTTTAAGCGCCCACGTTTCAGATACGCGTGCGCGTTTGGCCATCAAGTCAGCCCGCTGCTGTACCGCCAGGCGGATTAGGTCACAGGTCATCTGCTGATAGGGCTCCGCGGGAACTTCTAGGGGCACGAGCTGCACAAGCGTGTCCGCCGAAAGGCCCAAGCTCACCGCCAGCTGCCCCATTTGTATTTCCAGCTGACCTTTCTGCTGTGCCACATCCATTTTAGATTGCGCCCAGGTGGCTTGGCTGGTGTAGACATCGGAAATGGGCGATAGTCCGACCGAATTGAGCTGCTTGGCGGCATCTAGCATCCTCTCCGCCTCTTGGAGTGAAATCAACGCGGCTTGTAAAGTCTCTTGGGAATGCAACAGAGAATAGGCGTTTTCAAGCACACTGACCATGACTTTTTGCAACGTCCAGTCCGACTGCCAATTGGCGGCCAACAAGGCATATTTAGCTGAATTGACCGCCGCCTTGCGTCCGCCGCTATCGTATAACAGCAAAGAGATCGTCAAGTCGGCCGCAGCAATCGTATAGGAGACATCGGGACCGTTGAGGAATTTAAAGTCCCGGCCATTGACCACGCTGCCGCTTAAACCGACGCTTGGGTAATAGGCACTGCGCGCACTGCCCAAGGCAGCTGCGGCGCGTTGGGCATTCCACCACACCTGGCGCGTCTGGGGATTATTCTTCAGAGCGATATCCACCAATTCGGCTAGCGATAGAGGGTGGTCGATATCGGCGGCATGCACACTTTGGGACGCGGCGGCATGCATCGCCGATGTCGCCATAGTGAAAGCAAAGAGCATGTAGATAAACAAACGTAACTTAGTATTCATAGTCTAAGCATGTTACGGAAATCTGAAATTTCCGTCCATAAAAATGGTCCTCATGTTCACCTTTTATGTTTTGAGACATCGCTAGCTTTAGACTTAGGTTTTAGGGAATTTTTTACGCAAAACTCTTTTATGGTTTTGATAAAGCGCTCCCCATAATTCAGCAACTTGATGTTCACTACGCCGTTGATCGACATAAATTCGTTTTCGGTATGCGGCAAATACGCCGCCATTTCCATCAAAGCGCGGTCATTAAAAATGGCAAAGGGAGGTAACCCCTCGACGCGCGCAACTTCCAGGCGCAAATCCTTAAGTTTTTCGAACAGGGCAGGGTTATAGGCCAAAGTGCTGGCAGCGGCAGAACGCTCCTTAAAGACTTTTTTGCGAAATTCCACCAACCTGCCTCCGTTAGTCACCTCACGGGACGTCTCCGTCCACTGCAGCAGCGGATATTCGCTATCCCCGTTTTTCAAAAATCCCATATTCACCAAGGACTCAATGTAATAGCGCAGCTCCGCTTCAGTGTATTCGGGCATCAGTCCGTACGTGGACAAACTATCGTGCCCGCGGCTCAAAATCTGGCTGTTTTTTGCCCCCTTAAGTACATCTATGACGTATTTTGCGCCAAAGCCCTCTTTTAGCCGGTAAACGCACGACAAGATCTTTTGCGATATGAGCGTGCCTTCGATCTTCTCTTCTTCATCCACACAGTTATCACAGCCATTGCATTCGCTTGTGGCATAGCGTTCCCCAAAATAGCGCAGCAAGCCCACTCTGCGGCATTTCGAAGAGCGGCAGAGCTCGTACATGGACTGAGTTTTTATCTCCATCTGCTTGCGCACAGCTTTATCTTCCAAGTCTTTCAAAAACCACTTATAGGTGATAATATCTTTTCCGCTAAACAACATCAAGCACTCGGCCTGCAGACCATCGCGTCCAGCGCGTCCGATTTCCTGGTAATACTGTTCGATGTTTTTGGGCATGTCGTGGTGCAGGATAAACCGCACATCAGGCTTATTGATCCCCATGCCAAAAGCTATAGTAGCTACCATAAGAGGGGTTTTATCGTGAATAAAATCATGTAGTGCATCATAGCGCTCTTCCTCGCGCATACCCGCATGGTATTTGCCCACGTTAACCCCCTGCGACTGCAGTTGCTTATGCACACTATCGACGGTCTTTCTAGTGGCCGCATAGATAATCCCCGACTTGTTTTGGTGTTTTTCCAAAAAAGCCGCCACTTGTTTCTCGGCATCGTGCTTGCTGTTGATGCGGATCATTAAATTCGGCCGATCGAAACTACCT
>PLSG01000093.1 GCA_003164155.1 Parachlamydiaceae bacterium
AAGGTTAGCGTTGGCTAAAGTATCTGCAAAAATGCGTACAAAGCTTACGTTGTCAGGCGTGTCTTTTGTACTACTTTTTGTCACTCTCTTACCACTTCCCATTAAAGGATCTGCGCTTCCTCCGATAGTTAATAGCCGCCCTTTAAACGTTTGAAGCCTTTTTTCATTATTCATCCCATCTGTTACATAAGGTTTACCGTCAAAAGCCTTTACACCGTAAACGTTAATGCCACTGGGAAAACCGGCATTTACCAAACCGCGAGTCACAGCCCCAGGAATGACGCTTGCTAAAGGGCCAAGTGCGTTTTTTACAACATTTGCGCATACATCCGCCGCGCTGGTAAAGGTTTTTGACAAAACGCATACCTTTACAAGGTCTGGTCTGAGGGTAAGTGCCGTTGTAGCCATAGTTCCTCCTATCGAGTGACCGTGCACGCCGATATCCTTGACACCCATTTTTTTATCTAAATATTGTAAAACAGCATTGACATCTTGGATGGTAGTGATTTCATTTGTGTCAAGTCCTTCATCGCTGCCGGGGTAGCCTCCCATGGTTACCACAAAGACATTGCATCCTTCATTTCTATAGAACTCCGCCTCATCACGCATGTCTTCTCCAACCATTCCATTTCCATGAAATAGCACCATAGTGCGTTTTTTAGGATCAAATGTTTCAACTTCCCCTGGAATCCCTTTCGCAGAAATTTGGTGGCATAGAATCTGGTGCTTTTTGTCATCTCCCCGGTCGACTTCTATCGCCTTTTTTGTATGAGGTAGCGTTTTGGCATGCCTTTTTCCAGATTTTTCGACCTCTTTAATGACCCCATTTTCTACCGATTGTTCCATAAATTTTGCTTCATAGGTAACTCCTGCCGTGATTGTTGTAGCAAGGTATGCATTTTCTCCCCAGTGTGCATACTGTTTAAGAAGTTCCTCTCTAGTCTTTCCTCTATAGGGAAAGAGTTGCATCTGCATAGCTGCGGGGCAAATTGAACCCGCAGTAAGTTCGGCAAGCTTTGCTCCTGGTTTGCTATATTTATCGGAAGCTGGGTCGGCCTTAGCAGAGCTTACATTAACGCCCCCAAGTACGAAAAAAGGATAGGTAACCGCGGCCACAATACACGCTGCAATGCCCTTAGCACTGGTCTTTAAGCTTTTAGAAATTTCGTCGACTTTGCGGTCATTTGCACTTATCTGTGCTTCTATTAACTTTACAATATCTTCCATGGCATTCTTTTTGCTCGTATCAACCCTAGTAAGAGGATAATCCTTGCTATTGATAGCGGTGACTCTATTTTTAAGTGTATTCTTAACTAGGCTAAGGCTAGCATGGTTAACAGCTGCGAAAACTCCTTCGATTAGTTTAAAAGTCACTCTGGCGACATTTGCTACCAGCGAGCAAGTTATCACTATAGGGGTTGCTACTGCATATAATATGCGTCCGGCAACATGTTTACCTATATAGTTCCCTACATTTTCTCTGGGCGGTAACGTTATGCTTTGATTCTTTGTGTCTACATCAGATATGAGCTGCCCCACCGAATTATTGATGTTTCCCATAATGATTCTCCTATATGTGTTTCAGATAGTAAATAAACTAGCTGAATTTATTTAGGTGTATATAGTTAATTTTGTTCTTGTTTGTTTTGTTTGTAAATAAAAAAGTGTGTTTTTTTGCGAACTACTCAGTGTCGACGACGAAGCGGTTTTAGATTGGTTTTTTTCTAGGAAGAATTAAATCAACAGACCGCATAATTCCTAAGTGTCAGATTCGCTAGGGTGAAAAAAAATATATGGTTTTAATTTTTAGTTTACTTTTTTTAAGTTAGACGTTGTTTTTTTAGATTGAAATTTTTTAATTGTTTTGATTATGATAGTTTTGCTGCACTAAAAAAAAGGAGAAACTCTGCATGGCTTCATCTTCAACCACATCTATGGCCCCATCAACGAAAAGTTTGCTCGCAGAATGGATCCTGCAGGAAGACAGAAACCCTATCGAAAGTGCTGTTTTTGCAGCTGTGGACCATGCAGAAAAATCAGTCGGCGTCCCATTTGATCTGACGAAAAAGGTGGTAGATTACTTACAGCGTTACGATTGTTTTGGAGAAAGCGAATGGAATTCTCTTTGTGGAAGCGTCCCGCCTGAGCCACCCCTTCCTCTTGGTTTTGCCCGTATTTGGCAAAGTCCATGTCCTGCATTNNTGAGACCCATGTGTTGGTCTATATCCCCACCACAGTAGACGGGAAGCCTCTTACCTTAAAAAGTCTTGGACAGATTGCAAAGCGCTATTTTCCAAAAACTGCTGCTGGTTATAGAGATGTCTGGCCTGATATTGTCGATGAATTAGGAGATAGGCCGATTGAAAGATCTGGTTGGGTACTTATGACAAAATATATTCTCCCAGAAAGCAGAAGCAAAAGTTATGCCGACCGAAATGCCATGGTCGCAGCTCTTGCTGAAAAAGCTTTTGCTCCTTACGAAGTACCTAAGGCATTAGAAGCCATTGTTTGTATTTTGGCACAATATTTTAGCTCTTACGCCAGCTCTAAAATACGTTTATTTAGTGATGCTCCATTGACCTATATACACTGTCAAGAGAATGTTCGAGCATGTCAAATATCCGTGGGGGGATTCGCGCCGGTCGGGCTCAGTGCTAAATACTGCCCCGACTATGGCCATGGCGACATTGGCGTGGCTGCCCTGCGATGGTTCGAAGGCTAGATGGGTTTTCGAGAGCCCGCCTCGGGCTAGGGTGTG
>PLSG01000292.1 GCA_003164155.1 Parachlamydiaceae bacterium
CGTGTAGATAGCTGGCAAAATCTTGTGGCGTAAATGCGATGTCTTCCGCCTGCCAGCCATATCTACGGCAAAGATTTTGATTAGCTATTAGCCAAAAGCGCTCTTTTTTAAGGATAGCCAAACGCTCACTCTCTTCTGGTGCTAAGGCTTCTTCATAAGGCACCACAGGCATGCACGCTATGTCATTTTCTAAGGAAAATCTAGGGATAGGCTTACCAGGTAGGACAGGGCAATAAATAGGCGGATCAAAGAGTGGCTGCATATTTACCTTTCAGATTCATATCCCACGCCAATTCCTCGGGGAGGATGTACATAGTTACTGATTTACTTGCCTGCAAAATATAGTCGTTTTTGGAGATCGCGACAATCTATTATTCACTAGACAACACGCTGAAGGCGTGCTGTCTAGTGAATAATCAATTAACTTTATAATACATTAATAATTTTACATTATCATTCATCTGTATGATTACAACAACTATAGATAAAGGTTTTATTTGGAATCATGGGCAGACACTATTGCCTATCACTACCATTATGATTCCCCTGGCTCTTGAAATAATTGCGATGAGCTCTAAAATCTATCAAGATCCAGGCTGCATTCAGCGCAATGCACAAGCTTTGAAAAGCAAAATAAACAGTGCTTTCTTGCAGCAACCTGGCGAGACAGATCAGTTTTTTAAAAAGCGACATTGCCTAAACTGCGTGAAAGCTGTAGCGGGTGTTGCGCTTTTTGGAGCTTGTGCCGCGCTGCCTTTTATAGCTTTGCCTTTTGCTTCAGCCATTCCGACCGCCTTAGCAGCTGTACAAACTTTAGGGCGAATTTATGCGGCTTTACCTAAAATATGCACGGCCCTGAGCCATGCGAAAGATTTGCTTGCGACATCTTTCCAAGCATATCCGCAGGAAAGTGCGCAGGCTTTTCAAGAACGCAGATGGCAAGCCATTAAAAAAATTTTCGTGTGCTCCCTCATTTTTACTGCGGCTCTTGGCGGCGTTGCCGCTGCCGGGTATATTGGGATGCTTTATTCTCGCACCTCTAGCATTTGGGCTATTGTGGATATCTTACCTGGACAAACTAAGCATGTGGTCCTCGCTGAATATCTGGCAGAGGGTGCTTTGCACCTCATCCAAGCAGCGCTCGCTGCAAAGAAAGGGGAACATTCTAAGACGGCCTTTCATCTCAGTGTGGCCTTGGCCTCAGTTATATTTCCCTTAAAATACCTTTCTGAAAAGGGGGTTATGCGTTTGCATCATTCCTTCACAGGGTTATTGTTGATGCTAGCACCATGGCGATCTGTAAAGAATTTGGGGGCTTTTATCGCCTTCGATTCAGCCTTATATTTTTTCCCGCGCAGCTCTAATTACGATTGCATGAATTTAATATTTGATAACTTCTCCTATGTCTTGACGACTTTAACGGCATTTTGCGCAGTGCAACTATGCGCAGATAGTTTCACACCTAAACAAGCTTTTAAAAATGCTTCTTGAAAAAGGGGTCAAAAAAGGGGGCAGGCTTCACAGTATCATGAAAAAGGGGTCAGGCTTCACAGTATCATAGTTGAATTGTGATTTTGCCAAGTTGTATCTTTGATGCAGTAGACAGTGAATTTTGATTTGCCAATTTCGAGCACAGCAAGTGCTACGCAAAGCCCAACCGCAACGGTGAGGGCCCCATTTTTAATTAGGGGAGAAGGGCGAGAACATAATCCTCGACTAGGGGTGAAAACAATAGGACGCCGGGCAGGGCTTGGGTGAAATGTGCTGAATGGCACACCAACTCCCCGTCTCAAGGCCAGCTGTGATCTAGTAGTAATACTACTTGAGGTAATGCTAAATGACATAATAACTCCTTATTTGGTAAATGTTATGTAAAATTATTTTGATAGATTGCTATCTTTGGATGCTTTTGCCCTCTGAAATTCTATCCAATCAGCATCTTTTAAAAAATTTTCAAGCTTTTGTCGCGCATAAATCAAGTCCTCAGAGGCTGTTTTTAATTTTGCTCTTTCTAAGTGAGGAGCTTGTCTGGTCTCTTTCCATTCATAGTTTACTTTATCGACCACGGCAATCACTCCTATAGCCTATATTATACCCAGGGCGCAAGCCAGCAGGTCATTGCGCACGGGACCTTTGCCTGGAATCCTCCGTGGCGATATTTGCACCCCTATGCCCTCTTTGAATTATGAGTGAGGAGGGCATCCCTCCTCTTTATGCGCACTTACTTTTTTTTATTTACTCCTTTATTAGCTTTTAACTTTCTTAGACAAGGAGAATTATGGCCAGTTCTATAACACCTCAATCAGATGTCAACTTAAGAAGGAGAACTTTAATGGCATTATCTTCAACATCTTCATCGTCTTATTTACCTAGAGTACAAGCATGTGTTAATCATCCTGTATCTAGGCTGATACAAAAGACATGGTAGAACACGAAAATCCCCTAGTTCGCGATCGACTGAGTGAAGAGAATCCTGCCTTCATGGCATTTTGCGAAGATGAAATGAGTCGTTTGGCTTTCTGGGCTCAACAGAAGAGTTTATGGAAGAGTAATCGCAATTATTGCAAAGAAATTACCAAGGATTTAAAATCCATACTTGCCTAATAGAATGAAGTCATTCTGGCTTCTTTTCTGGCGTTTTCATTGATTTCAATCCCCGTTTCTTCGTGTAATTCGCGAACGGCCTCATCAAAGGCATCTTCACTGTCCCCGCAGTAATCTACGATGCCGGTGACTGGTTTGGGACGGCCTTGAGTAGGCCCTCGATTTCAACTACAGCGAGGACATGGGTTAATGCTTTATTAAATACCACAGCCGTGGCACCTACCGCTGCAAGCGATAGACCGGATAATTACACCCCTTGTGGCCGTGTTTGGTGTGGCAGCGTATCAGCAAGTGCGAAGCGGGCGTGGCACTGTGGAAATTAAAATTGAGTGCCAACAAAGGCTCAAATATTTTGCTTTGCATGGCAGACAAACGCACAGTCAACATATGTAGCTCTTTGCCTTGTTTTTCTTTAATTTCCGCCTCTGCTTCCCTCTGCAGCATGGGCAATACCGTCGAAAGTTGCCCACTGAGGAGGGACGCTTCACTTTCAGATAATTTGTTGAGCTCTATGTTGCAGTTCGCATAGTTGTCAAATTTCCGGCAATTTTGTAATATTTTTAAAGCCGCTAGTTGCAAGCGTTCATCGCCCGCTCTTTCACCCGATGGAGAGCTTACACTTGAAGCTGGAGCTGAAGTTAGAGTGGGGACACTCGATGGGTTGCCGGTTAGTCTTTGGGAAGCGCGTTTGACTGATCAATCTTCTCTTTTAGCTTTAAGTGGAGACGATTTGCCTCTTTTGTTATTTCTAGAGTGACATCTTTGTATAACAGATTCCGAAGCTG
>PLSG01000441.1 GCA_003164155.1 Parachlamydiaceae bacterium
TTTTCGGTGTACAAGCGGATGTCGTTGACCCCGTATTTTAAATTGCCAATTCTTTCCACGCCCATGCCCCAGGCATAGCCAGTATAGACTTCCGTGTCGATATCGCCATTGCGCAGAACTTCAGGGTGGATCATTCCCGCACCGGCAATTTCCAGCCAGCCGCTGTGCTTGCACAAAGAGCACCCTTTTCCGCTGCACAGCAGGCAGGAGATATCCACTTCCATTCCCGGTTCGACAAAGGGGAAATAGCTTGGTCGGTAGCGCGTTTTGATGTCTTTGTGGAAGAGTTTTGAGAGGAATTCATCCATGGTCGACAAGAGGTCGGCGAAGGTAACCCCTTCGGCTACGTAGAAAACTTCAATCTGTTGAAAGAAGACGTGCGAACGCCCTGTGATAGCTTCGTTGCGGTAGGCTTTACCCGGCGCGATGATGCGGATAGGCGGCTTATGTGTTTCCATAATGCGCGCTTGGATGTTTGAGGTATGCGTGCGCAAAAGTACATTCGATGTGATGTAGAAGGTGTCTTGCATGTCCCTGGCCGGATGGTCAGGAGTGAAATTGAGGGCTTCAAAATTGTAATAATCGGTGTCGATATCCGGACCGTATTGCACGGAAAATCCCATGCCGATCAAAATATCTAGCATTTCGTCGCAGACTTGGATGACAGGATGCTTTCTGCCGGCAAAGCGCGACCTTCCAGGCAGAGAGATGTCGATTTTTTCACGGGTTAGCTGAAGTGTTTCTTCGCTGGAGATGATCGCTTGGTGCGCCGCATCGATGCGCGAAGTAAGCTGTTCTTTGAGATCGTTGATTACCTTGCCAAATTGCGGCCTTTCCTGGGGAGCAACATCTTTCAATGCCTTCATCAGCTGCTGCATGGGCCCTTTCTTGCCCAGGTATTTGATTTTGATGGTTTCTATATCGGATGTGGATGTAGCCAGATTCAGGTCTGCTTCAAATTCATCGCGGATGGTGTCGATAGTTTGTTGCATAAGCCCCTCGTAAATGTGGTGGAAGGCATATNNGATATAGACCTAGGCTAGCGCGCCTTTCGCCAATCCAATAACGGCAGCAAAGCCGCTAGGATCGCGAATGGCCATTTCGGATAGCATTTTTCTATTTAAAGCACATTGTGCTTTTTTCAGTCCAAACATGAACTTGTTATAAGATATCTCATTAATCTTGGCTGCAACACCGATTCGCATAATCCACAAGCTACGAAAGTTGCGTTTTGTCTCTTTGCGATGGCGATAGTTATATGCCATTGCGCGCATGACCGCATCACTTGTTAAACGTAAGTGATTTTTACGGTCTCCAACAAACCCTTTAGCACGTTTGTGTAATCTTTTTTTACGACGGCGTGAAGCAACAGCGTTGGTTACTCTTACCATAGCTAGTCTCCACTCTTTAATTGTTTTCTAATATTCTTCATTGTTATAAACACATCATGCGTCTGTATGTGCTTACAAAGCCACTATCAACTAAGCCTGGTTTGCTTAGTTGGCGTTTGCGCTTATGTGATTTGCCGGTAGCTAAGTGGCGCTTGCCTGCACGGCTCCGCTTGAGTTTGCCTGTTCCAGTCTCCCTGAACTTTGATGCCACGGACTTCTTTGTTTTCATTTTAGGCACGGTTTGTACTCCTAATTCTGACTTTTTCTTTTTTGCACAGGGTGCCAAAACCACTGTCAACGACCTTCCAAATAATTTAGCTGGCGCTTCGACAGAGGTAATATCCTGCAGATCCTCACACATTTTTTTGACCGCTTTTTCACCGATTTCGGGGTGAAACAGCTCTCTTCCTCTAAAGGAGCACGTGATTTTTACTTTATTCCCTTTGGCAATAAATTCGCGTGCGTGGTTGAGCTTGATCTCAATGTCGTGATCGTCAGTGGTTGGCTTTATCTTTAAGTCCTTAACCTTAACCTGATGCTGCGCTTTTTTACTTTCTTTTTCCCGTTTGGTTTGATCATACCGATACTTGCCGTAGTTGATGATCTTGCATACGGGTGGATTTGAGCCGGCAGAAATCTCTACGAGGTCTAGACCCGCCCCTTCGGCCATAGCCAAAGCTTCTTGAAACGATATAACCCCAAGTTGTTCTCCATTGTGATCAATGACACGAACTTTAGGGGCACGAATTTCTCTATTAACTTTCAATCGAACTTCCTATAGTTTCCTTTCTTGATCCTCTAGCTCTCTTTAGCCATAAAAGGGTATGGCGACCCTTCTATACTATAGACAGCTTGCGCATAATTCGACAAGTCCATTTAAACTAAAAAATCGACTAGTCGCATTACGACGCACAAAACACGCGCGAAAGACTGCAAAAGTCTTCGGCGATCAGTCTTTGTTTTGCAAAGACGCGTTCAGCTCGGCTTTAAGCTCTCCGAGGAATGTTTCCAAGTTGGCCTTTGCGCTCTTTTCCCGCTCATGACGGGGAGCCCAATGGCGAACTGTGACCGTGCCTTCTTGTTCTTCACGGTCTCCGACGATGATACTGTACGGTATCCTGTCGTGCTGGGCCGCATGCACTTTTTCTCCCAATGGGCTGGAGCTATAGTCGCTGCCGGTGCGGAAGGCGAGCGCGGCTATTTTGCGCCGCACTTCTTCGGCATAGGGCTGGTTGCTTTCCTTAGCGGAAAGCACGCGTACTTGCTCCGGCGCCAACCATAGGGGAAAGATGCCAGCATGCTTTTCGGTCAGCAGTGCCAAATAGCCATCTAGCGAGCCAAACATTGTGCGCCCGAGCATGACAGCTTTGGGCGCAACGCCTTTTGGTTGCGCAGGCGAGGATCTTTTTTCTACATTGCCCGTGCTTTGGTTGTCCGCTAGGAGGCGAGCCGACGCCAGGTTCAAATGCGTCAGGTCGATCCATAAAGCTGCTCCGCAGCTGCGCATTCCACCGCCTGAACTGCCGCCCCACTCGCTTTCTGTGGTGTCGAGTAGCTGAAATTCTATCGTAGGGCCAACCAGTTGTTTCGAGCCGTGTGGATCATAGTTGTCTTTTTGGTGGCTATACGCTATCTGGCTAGCTTTTAAAGCTGCTTGCAGCGACGCTATGCCGGCATCCCATTCTCTTTGCCCGTGAGCAAACTTGTGGTCGATACCTACTAAATAACATTTATACCCAAGACCGGTAATGGTAAGGGTTTTGGCAATGAATTGCAAGGAAGAAGTGAGTTCAGCTAAAACATCTTGAGGCGCGCTGAAAATGTAGGCGCTGTCGACCAAGGGGTTGCGCATATGCAGCATCCCGTTGAGGTCGCTGCGTTTTTCTGCACAAAATAGCTCGCTGCATTCGGCATAGCGCTGTGGTAAATCGCTAGAGTGGTGCCACTGAGCCAGAAAAGTGAGGGCATGTGCCGGAGCGTGCGAAGAGGGGAGGGCGTGCTCGATTCCATCTACTTCCATCGTGGGCAGTTCGTCGCGGTTGGGGAGCAAGCTGACAGGCAGCAGGCGTGGGGTGGAGAGTAGCGTGAAGTTTTGTCTTAGATGCTCGTTTTTCCACCACTCCAGTAAGATGGTGCGCAGGCGGGCGCCTTTGGGCAGCCATAGCCAGTGATCGTTTCCTGTGGCGCGCTGGTGTTTGGCCAGGGATAATTCGGGGTATAAGTCGCGGTGGTCTTGATGCTTAGTCAGTAGCTTGATGAATTTTTTAAGCGTGGGCACATCGAAAAAAGCTGTGCCTGTAATACGGGTGACTTTATCTAGATGGGGGTGGTATTCGCCAGCGGGGGCAAGCGCGTGCAGCTTAAAGGCGCCTATTTCCGAGGTGTGCTGGATTTCAAGATGAGGGCAAAGGTCGTGAAATGCGCCGATCTGGATGAGTTCTATGATATTTTCGGTGGCATCTTCGGCGAGGTCCGCTTGAATAGGCTGGTGGTGATGTGTGAAAAAAGCGTGGGCCACTTTCTGCATCATATGCAGAGGTTTGATAGGCAGGTCTGCTTTGATTAGGGCGCGCATCTTTTCTTCAATGATCGTTAGCAACTGGTGGTCGAGATGCTGAGAAAAAATAAAGTCGTAGTAAAAACCGCGCTCCCAGGCCTTCCCAGAGATTAGCTGGACATCGGGGAATAACTGAGTGACGGCGCAGGCGAGTACTTGGCTGGCGGCTGTGCGCAGCTGTTGTAGCGATTTGTGTGAGTGGGGTTTTAGTGGGTGAGGGAGGGGGTCAAGTGATGTGTCTTCATGCGTCATTGTTTTTGCTATCTAAAATGGTGGGATATAGCTG
>PLSG01000444.1 GCA_003164155.1 Parachlamydiaceae bacterium
TTCTACCTTGACAGTGTACTAGGGCCCTTCGTGCAATACCCACGATATGGTTGAGGCAGCAGCACATCTCGTGGAGAATGTGCTGACTTCAGTACGCTCGTATGATTTTTTCATTATCCCACTCATCGCGATTCGTGATGAGAATGTTCTTCCCGAGGTAGGTATTTGTGATCAATGTCAAGGCGTTTACATCGATAGTGTAGTCGATTAACAGGTTTCCTTTGCTGTCCTTAAGAACTCTTACGGGAATAAGCTTTTGCATATACGGACGGCTCATGATCGCCTCGCACTGATTCCTTACCGATTGCTCAGTAGGCTTTTTGCCTTTTATGGGCAGCTTACTTTCAGAACGGGCTTGCCACCGTGACTTAATCTCCGACAGTTCTTCGATCGCTTTCTTGATGTCCTGTTCGACAGTCAAGGCCTGCGCCGTATAAAGACCGGGATTCCAAGTAACCAGTATGGTACGTTTCTTGCCATACACCACCTTCATTGTACGATGAACTTTAACTCCATCGAATTCCCCCACGCAGGGCTTAAATAGAGGGGAATCATTTGGGATTTCACTTAACTCCTTGTAAACAAACTGCATACTTGTTCGATGACGATCAGAGGATCGTGATACATGATAAAATGGTCGCTTTTTTCTGAGATAACTTGTGTTCCCGCAATCGACCGTTCGGGGAGCCTGCGTTGTCCTTCCAGCCATTTTTCCCATCGCCCGCGATCAGCAATTTCACCTCCCTCGATATTTTCCTTCTTTGCTGTAATCACTTTCATCCGACATGAAATGGGCACTCTAGGAAGTGTCCTCAATACGTCTGTCAGCAGAACACTACTTGGAGCAAATTCTTCTCCTTCTTGTTCAAAAGTCATTAAATGATCAGTTCTACTTGTTACTCGATGGAGTACCGAGCTAGTAGCCTCGTCAAAGAAATGAACTCGCTTATTTTGAAATAGGGAATGATGTGCAGCTGGAGGGATATAGTCAAACGCGTTTTGCTTTTTCCCAACACTCAAAGGTAATATCCCCTCGACGGAAGAATCCACCATCACCAATCCTGAGACCTGACCGGGATGCCCCAATGCAAAAAGTTGCCCCAAAAATCCCCCATAAGAGTGACCTACAAATACATAAGGAGGAGCAATATCAAGGGACTTGAGTAATTCTTCCAAATTGGCAAGGGAGTTTTTAGCTGTAGGCCTCTCAGTTCCTCGACCACTCCAACCCATTCCCGCACGATCGTAGCTCATAACCTGAATGTTTTTAGGCATACTTCTTTGAACGAGCTGCCAATCAGTCGAGATAACACCTTGCCCTCCTTCAAGTATGACAAAAGGCTCCCCAGGTCGTCTTTTTCCAGTGATATTGACATGCATGGGAATCGTGTTTCCTCCCTTTGTGGTGATGGGGACAATTCTTCCCGGAGGGGCTGTTAGCGGATCTTGTTCACTGTCCACTTGCCGTTGTATCGCCTCTGCTAGCTTAAAGGCCCGGTCAACACGAGAGTTTTCTAGTCTCAATTTGAGTAACTCTTCTTTACTTCCGACAGGTATCGTGCCTAGAGTTTCTCTGATCTCAATAAAATCTAATATTTCAGCGGCTCTCTTGTTGTTCGGTGGTTCGCCTTCTCGAGCTATTTGTTGTAAGTGTGTAACCACCTCATCAATGCGTGTTTGTATTGCTTCCCGAGGAGAAGAGCCATAAAATTTAACACTAGATAAGTGGTCATAAGCACAGTTGAGAGCATCTATGTTGAAGGTCCGTTTTCCGGTTTCTAGCAACGCTTGACCCATTCGAAAAATGCAGTGATCCATTTGTTCGGAATTTTCGGGATTTAAGGGAACTAAAGTGAAAAATAGATTGGCTTTTATGATGGCTCCTCTCTTGGCAAGCTCCTGCGAAATATCCATGAGAAATACCACGTTCTCTCTCAACGTAGAGGGGATTTCGGTAAAGATCCTCATAATTTCTTGTTTCGATCCATTACTCGCGAGAATTTTTTTAATGATTTGCTTGCTGAGCCTTTGATGAAAGATAGGGGTAGCCACTTCGGAGACGGTTCTCTTTATTGCTCCCGATTTTCCATGTTCTTTAAAAGAAGCACTGAAATCTGTAACCGATTTGAATTCTTTAGAAGACAGATCTTTTATTTGCTCGTGAAAAAGGGCCACGCTTTTTTCATCGCCTTCGACTTTATAATTCCGTCCGCCGATTGTCAGCGATTTTGTGGATTCTGTAGTTTCTTGAAGAATCACTTTACGGGGAAAAGTATCTTCTGAGGTAAGTTCAATACGAAAAGATGAAGGAATCATAGTGCCTCATTGAGTTAAGTATGTTAAAAAACATTAAGTAATTTTGTTTCATTTATTGAAATAGGTTAATTGATTATCATTCAATAACTATCAAAAATCAGCATTTTCAGGAAATTGGGGTCAGGCCTGGGCCGAAACGAATGGCCTATTTTTGCGAAAAATTGGTCTGATTTTTACCCCCAAATTCTAGGACCAGTTTTCCGCGCCCTTCCAAGTTTCGCCGGGTTGAACTTTCGGGCCTATCTATTCACGGGAGGGGAAGTGGTACGAGCGCAAACGGCTAATAAAAGGCAATTGCTTTTGTGCTTTGCCCTCACCGCGGTAGCGGTCGAAAAGTGGGGAGCCCCGCGTGTAGGCGGTTCCTCCGCCGGAACGTGGGGTAGCATGCATATGCATCATTCAGCTGCGGTAGCAGCGCAAGAAGGCTATATTGGCGTGAACCTATGGGGAGTGTTGTACGGTTGTGTGCTTCCTGTCACTGCTACCGCAGTTCCCTCTCTATTTGGCATATAACCCCACATTCCGGCGGAGGAACCGCCTTCATACGGGGCTCCCCACTCTCGACCGCTACCGCGGTAAAAACAGAGCACCCCTATTTCATCGTAAGCGTCAAAAGAGCCCATCTTGTACAAATGAGCTCTTAACGATCGGCTTTCCATTGATCGGGTAGGAGCTCATAAAGCTTTTGTGAGCTATGAGACATAAGACGACGCATCACATTCTCAAGATATTCTCTTGGATTAACATCAAGTGCGCGACAGCTTTGAATTAGTGACATAATTATCGCAGCAGCTTCTCCACCATCTTCATTGCCAACGAACAACCAATTTTTTCTACCAATTGCCAATGGCCTTACAGCGCGTTCTGCAACGTTATTATCTATCTTAGCCCAAGCGTGAAGCGTGTAGCTTTTCAAATAAGGAATCAAGCCACAAAAGTATCCTAAAGCCTCTCTAAATTTAGATTTAGGCAGGATTTTGCCATCAACAAGTTTACTTTTGATCGCTTTAATTAATTCATCGATTATTGGTGTTTCTTTTTCCTGGCGTATGCGAAGACGCTCATCTTCTGAGCGGGCCCATGCAACTCGTTCTAGCATATAAAGATAACGAATCTGTCGTAAAACCCAATTTCTAAATGAAGGGGCTCCATTTTCTGCTTCTATAAATTTTCTTCGGATATGAGCCCAACATGGACACCAAATCAATTGTTTTTTGTTAGCAAGAGCTTCATAAGCACCATATTTGTCTGAATGAAGCACTCCAGTGTATCCCACTAGCATTTTTGCTGCATTTTCATGACAGCGGTTTGTGCAAAAATCGTAAATGCGATAGCCAGGATTAACAGTTTTCCCTCCAACTATCACCCACATATATGCTTGATGGGTTTTTCCTTTTCCTGGAGATAGCATCTTAACAGGGCTCTCATCATAGAATATGTTATTACTTTTCAATATATGTGAAAGCATCTCATTATATAATGGCTTTAAGGCTGTTCCTGCACGCAACACCCATTGGCAAAGAATTTGCCTGCTGATATTGACCCCTTCGCGCGCCATGATTTCAGATTGACGATACAAAGGAAGATGATCGCCAAATTTTCTCACCAAAATCTCAGCTAATAAACTCTCATCGGCCTGACAGCGAGTTAGCAGACTTTCTGGCAAATCAGCTGTAAGCACTCCGCCTTCGCTTTTTTGCGGTAGAGCATATTTGGGACGTATGATCTGTCTAATGAAAAAGCTTCCGGGCTTGTGAGCTAACTTCGAGGTAACTTCTTCACCAATTTTAACTAACTGCGCGTCCGTCTCAGGGCAAACCTTGGCTTCTTCGGGGATGTCTAACACTAGACGTTCGATTGGAAGGTCAGCAGGAAGAGTGATTTTATCTTGACCGTTGGGTTTCCGCTTTGTTCTTTCATGAGCNNAGGTACGGAGACTAATTGGTCAAAGCCCTCAAAACAAAGCTGTTGAGCGTCCTGAGGGTTGACAAATCGCTCACCTTTTTTGCCAAAAAGTTGATTTTTAAACCAGGCAAGTTGCTCATTCAAAATCTTAATCTCAAGGTTGAGATTAGAAACTTCTTTTGCATGCTGTTCTAGAGGTATTGTTGTGCTTTCCATATGCCCTACGTTATATCAAAAATAGGTTTAATTTTGAAGAAAAAAACACTAAAAAACTCCTGAAAAACACCCTTTCAAGCTAATTTAAAACGTTTTTGCATCCTGTGGGGAGTGATGCCTTCTAAGAGCATAAAAAACTCTTTGCGCTCTATAAGAGCTTTATCAATTCCAAGGAGGCGAAAGCTTCCTTTTTCAAGCCTTTTCCACCAAATAGCAAATCCATCATTATCCCAATAAAGCACTTTCATTTTATCCCTGGAGCGATTGACAAAAACAAAATAAGCTCCACTCATCAATTCACCGGCAAAAAGATTTTCAACAAGACAGCTGAGTCCTTCTACACCCTTTCGCATATCGATGGGATTATGAAAGAAAAAAATACGTGCATTTCCTTGAACTGCTAGCATGAGACACCTCTCAAGACATTCAAACATTTCCTCAATATAGCAGGATCGAATTCAGCTAATAGGTGTATCTGCACACCTTCACACTCAAGCGTGATACCAGAACAGACTTTTGGTTTATCTTTGAGTTCTGTGAAATGCGCACCTACAGAAGATGAGTGCAGTGAATTTTGCTTCAGTGAGTTAATTTTATCACTGTCATTGCATTTAAGGCGATTTCGCCACCCAAGAAAGGTGGTGTAAATCACCTGGTTTTCTTCACACCAAACTTTAACGCTTTTGCCACTCGAGAGCCATTGTTGAACTTTTATTTCCCAGTACCTTTGGGATTGAAAATTTTTTGTCGCCATACTCCTCCACCTTTTGGTTTTTAGGGGAAGAATAGCGGATTAATGTTTAGGTTTAAAGATGGGCTCTTTTGACGCTTACATTTCATCGCACTAATGGATTTAACGCTTTGATTAAGTAGCCAAAGCGGGACAGGAAGTTTCTGGAATTATAGAGAGAGTAGCGGCATGATTAAAGGTCGGTTTGTTTCACCCCAGGCCTAGGGGTTTGAATTGAGCCAT
>PLSG01000286.1 GCA_003164155.1 Parachlamydiaceae bacterium
ACCTCAGCCCCCTCACTTCAATTCCTGATTCCTCGAAAATCACAGTTCCGCGCGAGGCAATCCCCCCTTCATCAAAAACAGAGGGGTTGGATGCTGCACCTTTAATTTCGGGCGTTTTAAAAGCTTCCTCTCAAAGTGAGGAAAAGGCAGAGAGCGAAGAAAGCGCACGCTTTGCTAAAGCCAAGGAGGATATCCTGAAAAACTGCCTGAAAGTAGCTTATAACATTCCCTCTTACAACCTTTCGCCTCAACACGTAGTAGAAATAGCCAAACTCATCATCCTTCACGATCGATCTGGAGCTAGCACAATAAACGCAGTTATTAAGAACCTGCCCATTGCCGACCAAGCCGCCCGCGTTGAATTAGCCAAACTTTCTGCACAAACTCAGCGCAGTTACTTGGCTAGGGATATTGCCAACTACGCCATTACCGACCAAGATGCCTTAGTAGAAATAGCCAAACTAGCCATTCAAAGCAACCCGTACAGTAATTTAATAGATCTACACAACTTTCGCATTACCAACCAAACTGCTTTGGTTGAAATATTAAAATTAGCCCTCATGGATGATGGAATAAAGGATTATGACATAACTAAAAACTTTCCGAAATTCGGCATCACCGACCAAGCCGCCTTGGTGGAACTAGCCAAATTTATGGCTCCAAGAAGTTGGTTTGGCATTTCCAGTGATATCCACAAATTGGGCATTACCGACCAGGCAGCCTTGGTGGAAATAGCTGAGGTTGAGATTCGTAAAAATTTCAGCGCTACTTTGCAAGACATAGCTAACTACCGCATCACAGACCAAGCCGCTCTTGCAGCAATGGCCAGATTTGCCGCTAAAAAAGACGGATTTATTCTTTCCGATCATATTGGTAAGTTCGGCATTACTGATCAANNAAGCGCCTTGTTTGAAATAGCTACGTTGGCCATAAGAAATAACCCCCGTAGTTATATTGCCGGTTATGGCCTCACCAGTCAAGCCCATCTAGTAGCTCTGGCCGAACAAGCCGTACAGCTAAACAAAAACATAAATCTATCCCAATATGGTATCACCAGCCAAGCAGATTTAATGATTATAGCTAAGCTGATTCTCCAAAATCTCAAGACCGAAATTAGCAGGGATACTTTGGAAAACCTTTTTGATCTCGTGCATGCGCAAAATAATCGCGTGGATTTAGTTTCTGTAGCTTTATGGCATTCTCATGAACTAGATTGGAATACTTGCAATACAGTTTTCCGCGAATTTTGTGGAAAAGATCTTTATGCCGCCATACTTGAGGATGTGCGCCGTTGTCTGCCCCAAATGCATGATAAAACGGAAAAACAGAGCGATCCTGTTTTAAAAGCTCGCACACAAGAATGGGTAGGAATGCAGCAAATGCACTATACTTTTTTGGTCAATGCTTATGCGGTTAGAGCGCTCGCGGTTTCCTCATATGATAAAATCCCCACTGTTGAAGACGTAAATGCTGCCCAAAAAGAAGTTATGCATAAATTCGAATCTTTAAAGTTACCTCAACTCTTTTCGCAGCTTTTTGCGCTTGGCTCAATGCGAGAGAGAACCCTCTTGGCTAAGCGCCTATTCCAATTTTTATATGTCCCTGAGAACTTAGCTCTTTTTGCGCGCGCTATGCAAGGCATGCCTGAAAAATGTCTTTTACCTATTGCACTAGCTTGTTTGTGCAGTCAGGATGCAGCCGTTGTGCAGAATTTTGGCAGACAAATCCAAGAAATCTCTCGGCTGGATGACGGACCTAGGATGCGCCAATGGTCTATGCTGCTATTTCAACTCTCCGAAGCAGATCTAACCCCTGATCAAAAAAACAACCTATTGCTCAAGCAGTTTGTCGAACATGCCTACGATGTGCATGCCCTGCTAGATGAGCTGCCCTTTCGTTCTAAAGTCCAGGTGGATAAAAGTGAAAAAGAAGTTAAAGGTGAAGTAGATAAAAAAGCACAAATCGAAAAAAGCCAAAATTTAGTGGAGGCTTTTTTAAAAGAGAAAGCGGTAGCTCTCAAGCTGGAACCAGCAGATTTAAAAAAATTAGCAGAAAAATTATCCCCTATTACGCGTCCTCGGGCAGATAAGGAGAATATTTTAGTCCCTTTGCTCATTACAAAATTTCTCCAGGGAAAAAGATGGAACGAACGACTACATTTGCTAAATACCTTAGTCTGCATAGGTCGTGGAGCTAAAATAGCTCAAGCGCATTCTTTATCTTTAGCCGATCTACAAGACTGCCTGCGCAAGGAAATTATGACTGTTTTTGAGCTCAATGAAAAAGACTTTGCCAGCGAAGAAGATTTTAGGAATGCCTGGCAAAAAAGCGCCGAAACTCCTTTTCAAGAGCGCCACCCTCAAGCCTTGTTTGTCTACGCCAGTAAAATTAACAGTTTGATTGGCGATGAACGCACTACTATGAAGAAACTGTTCTCTCAGTTTGTGTCTACACTCTTGAAGGGGCCAGAGGCTCTACATAAATGGAGGATGGAATGTCCGCATTTTGACGCAGTCGATCGCTTATTAAGTGCCTCTCCTGAGGATAAGACAACTTTAGAAAAATGGAATGTCTTCAAGAAGGAGTGGAGCGCTTTTCCCACACCCGAAAACCTAAGCCCTTTCATTGCAAAAAAAGAGAAAAGCGAAAAAAACCTATCCAATCAATTTCAAGAACTCTTGGAAAACACGCTTAAAAAAGACGGTCATGTCGCGAATTGGGAAAGCCAACTGACTTTCTTACATAGATATCTCCACACATCTACTAGCGGCCCTTTCATTTTAAAAGAGCTCTCCGAAATTCCTTCCGATCCTCAAAATGATGTCCAAAGAGTGTGCTTGCAGCTTTGCACGGCCACCACTTCAAGTGCCGCCGAGATGTTATTGCCAGAGCTTAGTAAAAACATTGCCGACCTGAAGAAAGCGAACGCGCAATGGAATCTATGGAGTACCGACATAGAAAACTTTGTTAAAGGCGTGGCCGAAGCCAAGAAAGGGTTGTCTTCTGATAAGTGGAAGATCGGCTTAACCCGCGACCCTGTGGACATGCTTTTACTGGCCAGTGAAACATCTGGCTGCCAGTCGATAGATGGTGATCCTCAGTTAAATAAATGCGCTTTAGCTTATGTGATCGATTACAAAAATAGTGCCATAGTGATCCAAGACGAGGATGGGAAAATTAAATTCAGGGCCATTTTAAGGGTACTCTATGATAAAAAAAATAGGACTCCAGTGCTTTTTCTCGAAAGGCCATATTCCAGCATAGCCGATGGAGCGCTATGCACGGCTTTAAATACCTACGCGGTGAAATACGCGGCACAAGTCGGCTGGCCTTTGTTGACCACGGAAGCCATGCAAAAAAGTGAGGCATTAGAGTATGCCGGTACAGCCGATTCGTTCGGCAGCAACGCCGCCTTACAATACTCTGATGCAGGTGGTGGAGTTACCCACGGAGCTTTTCACATAGCTCAGCCGTTTCGTATGTCATGATTCATGAGAATTCGAAAAGACGCTGCAGCGGTTGTATGGAATTCATTGTTAATTACCAAATGTGAATGATTGCTAATTTTTCTTATACTTCATAGGACGTCTAATTTATGGGCACCATAGAGGCTTACACAATGCACGATCGCATCCCCCGCTTGGATAACGGCTGGAAAGGTTGACGTGCCATGTGAAGCATTTGTGGCAATCAAATAAAGCCGATACCCCTCCATATATTTTGCCGTGTTTATTAAGCACTGAGGTGGTTCATTAAAGAAAAAGGTTAGGGAGCGCAGCACATGGGTTGATACATCGAATCCCACTTCCCCTAAGCTTGTCTTTTGTGGTTCAGACAGATATCCAAGTATGGGAGCCACAGCCGCAAATACATTTAACGTCAATAGAGCTAATCGGATGGTCTTTTTACCGGACGGGGCCGTATTTATCAAGTTGTTTGTCAATGAGTCCTTAAGGCGTGAACAGGTAGCTGAAATACATGACATATAAATCCTTGTGTGTATTACTGAAATGACAATATTGTTTTAATCGGGGATGTTTCTATCAACAATTCAAGAGAGATTTTGAGGGTAATACCATCGTGAAAATTTTCTACTCATAGTCGAAAGGCCTCCGTAAGTACCCCCTGCAGCTGCACCTAAGGTTCCTAAAGCCAGAGCAGAACAAGCCATAATAACATGTGGCCAAACAAATACCTCCTGGAATTCCAGGTCATCAAGGTAAGTTTGATCCCAATAGATGTAATTGTTGCAAGGGACAGATTGACGCGATGCGTTTCTGCTTTGACAAAGGGTATAGTCTGATTGGCATATATCAAATAGGGCTCCTACAACTAGACCAGTTTTTATACCCCATATCCCTCCCTTTTTAACTCCAGCACCAACAGCTAAAAGCGTGTCGCCTAGAAAAAGGCACGCGCTATGACCTATAGACGATGACATTTTTCTCCTCCCGGTTTTAGTGCAAATTTCATACATCTCAACAGTTCAGTAAATCGATTATTCAAAAATCACACAGCCAAACTTAAACCCTTAATTGATGATTTTCAAGAACAATTATTCCCCATAATGGCACTCACCTGCAGACTATGCACGCCAAAGCCGGCTGGATTTTCAGAAATACCTAACCGCTCAGCTATAGCCCAACGCTTTTTTCCCCTTGACGAAGAAGAAAGAGGAAAAAATTGCGCCTCTTCTATATCCTTTTATCTAAAAGGGGGGTTTGTGAGTATGAAAGATGCAGTTATCGCGATTATCTTAAATGAAAGCCAAGATCAGGTGCTATTAATTAAGCGCAGGGATATACCTATCTGGGTGTTGCCAGGGGGAGGACTTGAATCTACAGAAGATCCCGAAACTGCTGTTTTAAGGGAGGCTTGGGAAGAAACAGGTCTTCAGGTGGGCATCAAACGCAAAACGGGCGAATATACGCCGGTAAATAGGCTGGCCAGTTTTACCCATATTTTTGAATGCCACAGAATAGGCGGTACGCTTTCCACGGGAGATGAAACCCGAGAGATTGCTTTTTTTCCACTGAAAGCACTGCCTAAAATGTTTTTCTTTCTACATGCGGAATGGCTGAAAGACGCGCTGAAATATTCCCCGGAAATCATCCGAAAACCCATTGCAAATATTACCTACAGTCGAATTGTACTAACCTTTTTTACTAACCCCGGCTTGGTCATTAGAGCATTATTAGCTAGGTTTGGCATCCCGTTTAATTCGTAGGCTTTGTTCACCTTTCCTATGGATTTGCGTTTCATATAAAAAGAAAATCATCTATTATAGCAGACTAAAAGACGTTCATAATTTTGAAACAAATCTTCTCCATTCAAATTATGAATTGAGATCCACACATCAAAAAAATGTTTGCCACTCAACTTTATAAGCAGTTTCGTTCACCGCATGCATAATACTTTTATTTTTATTACATTTCCAACATAAGGTACATATTGTGACTCCTCTATCCATCTCTGCAAAGCCGCATCACCTCTCTAGTGAAACCTCCA
>PLSG01000035.1 GCA_003164155.1 Parachlamydiaceae bacterium
GTGAGATTTTTGGTGAAAATTTTGAATATCTTCATTTAAAAATTTCAATTTCATGTCGTAGTCAATTTGGTAAGTGTGTATGCGACTAAGAGGAACTTCGTGTTTCTCATTTTGTGAAATTTCTATTAAAAAATCATCCAGCAAAGGTGACTCAGTTAACTGAAAGGCGTTTGCAAAAATTTCCCATGCCTCACGGTTATTTTCAGCTAATACCTGAAGTTCTTTACGCAGGGTTTGTTGGGCTTTTAAGGCGTGCAAATCCCACAGTAGATCTTGTTCATTACTAGGATATAGATATGTTTTGTCCACAGAGTTTCGATATTCTGTAAAAAGAAGAGTGTCATTTCTGTCGTCAGCAGGTAATTTTTCTATAGCAAGTTTTATATCTAAATTTTCTTTAAAGTTTGTCGTTGTACGATCCATTAGATAAAGCTCGTTGAAATGTTTACATAGGTTGTTGATAAAAGCAGTAAAGCTGTCTAAATATTTTTTATCTTCAGTTCCTATGCAAAAGCGAATTTTTCTAAATACCTCGATCCCTCCATAGCACGTAGTCTTAAAACCGAAGCTGAAACGCAGGGGAAGAGGTAAATTTTGATCAAAATGCAGACAGAGGTAATCGTCGAATATTCCATATAGTTGAGGATTAACAATATTCAAATCTAGGAAATGCGAAGTTTCATCATTTTTTAAAGAAAACATGGCGGCTCGGCCTTCGAAGGCGCTATCCATGGAGCCTGTTGCTTTGGAGACTTTAAAAGCAGACTGGATTTTGTTATATACATAGTGGGCATTTTCAAAGATGCGCTTTCTATACGCATCTAATTCTTGAGTGCAGTGCTTATATAAATGACATAATCCGCGATAATTTGATGGATCAGGACGTCCGCCTGTCTGGGCGGTTTTTTCAAAAGCATCTAAAAGCGCTTTGTTGGCTGGGTTGCAATAGACGCAGTATGTGCCACCGCTGTATTTATCGGTGCCTAGCATGTCGAATTTTTGATTGCTCCAGTAAGTGATCAAATTTAATTTGCCAGATTCAATAAGTTTTTGGATATCGGGATCTAATAAAATATCGTCAACTTCCATTGCTCCAATAAATCCTATGGTTTTATCTATAGCAACGGTGAAAGGCTCGGCCACACAATTGCTGGTGATGAGCTTTTGAATGACGGCCTTTACATTGTGTTTATCATAGACAAACTTTCCATGCGTTAGACTGGAATGCGTGTCGATAAACAAGCTGTCAATTTTGGGAGGTGCTTTGCTTTCAGGTTGATTTTTGGCTGATTGTTCTTGTTTCTCTTGGAATTCTTTGATGTAGGCATCCAATGACTTGTCATAATCAGGATAACGCACAGTATACACATTATTTTGCTTTTGGGGTTGTTCAAGACTCGAAATCGTCCCCACTGTTTCAAAGTAGCAGTCATCAAAAGAAAGGATATTGCATTTATAGCCTTTCATTTTTAGCAAGGTTTGGGTGATTTCCGCGACACATTTGGTGCCGCTATGCGTAACCCGCACAAAAGCTGGTTTTAGGGCACCTTTTTGGGAAACGGCTTCACTGATCAGACGCTCTAAAGTGCCTGCGGTATAGGGCTTGGCAATCTTTTGCCATAGGATCATCTCTTCGGTAATGAGATCGAGGTTGTTTTCAAGTTTGTGCATATCGATATATTTATCGGGGGATAAGTGTGTTGTTTTTTCCATCACGGCTAAAACCCTTCCATAAGATTCTTGTAGAAGTTCCTCTATGTGTTGTTTAGCAAAAGCTTCATCTATGTTTAAATCCTCAAATCCCTTGAGTAGCTTACATATAGCATTAATAGAAAATTGAAAACTCGACTCCGCAGTGCCCTCTGTTTTGTATGTATGTGCAAAAGCTGCAAATAGCGGATGACTTAAAAAATCCTTTAAATTGCGTGGTAGGGGACGCACGGTAGGTAAGCCGTCCAAGCTTTTTTCCACTGCCAAGCTAGATAATTTTGCCTCGTTTTGAAACCGGGCGTAAATTTTAGCTGTTCTTTGTAAAGTAGGTGTAAACCCCCTTGCAGAAACCATATCAACATATTCTCTAAAGGATGTAGGTGTCTCTTTTTGCCACTTTTGCAGCAGCAGAACTTCTTGCCCTTTGACTTTAGTAAATGAACCTATAGTTAGCGATTTATGGAATAAATCTTTAAATCGGGGGGGAAGAGTAAGTTCTTTACAGATATTCTCGATTTCTTCTTTAATGATGGATCCATACAGAATTTCCTTTTCTTTTAAATACTTTCCCATTTCTTGAAGGGGTAATGTATGGGGCACATGCACACGAAAGAAATAGTGGGGATTTTTGGCATGCGGATTTTGGTAAATATTTACCAAGGCTTCTTTCACACTTTTCTTGAATCTTTCTTTAATGCCTGTTTCATCCATTTTTTCACCCTGATAAGAATCAATGTTAGCATAGGTATATTTCAAACGTATTTGCTGTTTAAATTTTCGATGGTTAATTTGCACGATTGCTATATCCTCAAGCTTACACAGCTTTTTTATGCCTTGTTCAATACCTTGGAGCAGCTCTAATTCTTCGTCTTGTTCACGATGATAAAGTGCCACACCTGCTGGTTGCAGAGGAGTGGTATCGCGATAAAACATTTTGGAAGAATTCCGCGCCAAGTTAGCTACCTTAGAAAGATATTGGGTGGTAAAAGCCTCTAGATCTTGACGCGTTTGGACCTCAATATGTGGATTTTTCTCAAGAAAGGTGTCTATATGCCTTTTCATTTGCCCCCATCTTTTCAAGGGGTTGCGCGTGGTTGGCAGCTCTTCTTCTTTAGCCCTTTTAACTTCTGTTTCATCTACAGAGGAGGTCACAAAAGGCACGCCAGGGGTTGCTAAAGGCGCATGGAGGCGTGAAGATATTTCTTCTTCGGGAGAAAGACATTCCATAGCTTTATTCTGAATATTTTGAAGGGGTGCGGTTAGACTTTGCACGTGCTCTATTTCCATTTCAAGCTTTAGGATGTCTGTAGATAGGGGAGCGCCCTTAGTCAGACATGCATTAAGATTTGAAATAAGTCTATTAACACTTTCTCTTGCTTCTGTATTTGTGTTAGCCTTTTCCCATTGGCTAGAAAGTTTGCTGGCTTTTTGAATAAGCTGCCGCGCATCTACGGAAAGATCTGAAGATTTTAATGAAAAGTCGTTAGTTGTCATAATATCGACTCATTTTAAAATTTCGGTGCTAAAGCGAGAAGATTAATTCAGTACGTTAAAATATCTAAGTCTGAATTTAATTTTATCGCAACTTAAGTTTATTTTATAGCTTAAATAATTGTGAGATAGTTTGTTTTATTTGTAAATGAGCTTATGAGTGTAATTGATAATTTAAATCACTTGCGATTCTAGTCGAAGGTTGTGCAAATTGAATTTAAGATTAGCTAATCTAGTGGAGAGGAAATGGACTTAACAAAGGACCTTATTCACTTTTAAAAGGGAAAACTTTCGATCATTTTGCCCCCTCTCTGTGATCTCTGTGGTAAAAAAAATCTACCACAGAGATCACCGAGATCA
>PLSG01000504.1 GCA_003164155.1 Parachlamydiaceae bacterium
TCTTTACTTAAGAGAAGGCCTTATTTTAACATCAAATTCGGCTTCTTGGGCACTACCGAAGGAGCAGGGGGCAGCGCGGTAGAAGGCGTGGTGCGCTTCGGACTTTTTGACGTGGCCGGAAATGCGGTGCTGTCACTTTCCAAGCTGATGCTGTATTCCTCTTCCTTTACACTGACAGGATGGTTTTCGTTAAACTCATCTTCTGCCGAAATAATGGTGGAACTAGACTCGTACGGCTCGGTGTGGTAATGCCACACTTCAGGCGCAGGATCGTAGGCTGTAAAAGCATAATAATGCAGCCAACCATCGCTGAGGATAACTCTTTCTACATAGAAGGGATCGACATACTTTCCAAAATAACTTTCAAAATGGATTTCCAGGCCGAGCTCATCTACGCTAAAAGGCTGAGTGGTCAGTTGGCTGTAGACATCGATATCTTGGTTGAATCTATCTATTAAAGAATCGATGGTTTTGACCGCCACACGACGGGCCGCACGAATATCCAGAAGCTCTTGACTGATATAGTTCAATTCAATCCTGTCGATGGTGTCTTCGCCGTCAAGTCTAGAATCTTTCAAGTGTATATCGTAATCCAATTCGAACTGCAGCGAGGTGTCAATGACGGCGCGCGTAACTGGGTATACGTTGATCTGCGGAGGTGGAGGTGGTGGCTCAGCTCTAAAATAAGCACAGCTGGGGAGCAAAGCCAGTGAAAAAAGAATGAGAATGTATTTCATGCTATCAAAACTCCTTATGAGAAGACTCACTTTAGATGTAGGCACTTTTTTTTGTACAGCTTTTTATACTTCGACTTTATGATTTTTTGAGCAAGCCAAGCGCTACGTAAGCAGCTCGTCGCTCAAAAAGTCATAAAGTCGAGGATCCTTCTTCGTTCTGATTTTCACAAAGTCGAGTTAAAGTATTGGCGATACCATTGCACGAAGTGGGCAAGGCCGTTTTCAAGCGGAGTCTTAGGTGAGAAATTCAAACGGTCACGGCTGTGTGATATGTCGGCATAGGTCGCATACACGTCTCCCGATTGCATGGGCAAGTAATTCAATATAGCTTTCTGACCCAAGGCTTTTTCTAGGCATTCAATAAAACGGGACAGGGAAGTGGGTTGATGATTGCCCAAATTAAAAACCTCACAGGCAGCTCCTAAATCAACTGCGGCCACTGTGCCGCTTACGATATCGTCGATATATGTGAAATCGCGCTGTAAATTGCCAAAGTTGTAGACGTCAATGGGCTTGCCTTCCAATATAGATTTGGTAAAAGAAAAATAGGCCATATCAGGTCGCCCCCAAGGGCCATAAACGGTAAAAAAACGCAGTCCAGTCACCGATAGTCCATAAAGATGATGATAGGTGTATGCCATCAGTTCGTTCGCTTTTTTGGTGGCTCCATATAGACTGGCTTGCCGATCTGTGTTGTCTTCCAGTGAAAAGGGTAGTTTTTGGTTGAGTCCATATACCGAAGAAGAAGAGGCGTAGATAAATTTTAGCAATGGAAACCGCCGGCAAATTTCTAACACTGCCACGAAGCCTTCCAAGTTGCTTTTCACGTAGGCTTGGGGATTGGTCAAAGAGTAACGCACTCCGGCTTGTGCAGCGAGATGCACCACATGCGTGGGGGTGTGTTTCTCCATGACAGACTCTAGCAAGGGTGTATCGCAGATGTCGCCTTCGGCCATCGGAATTCCCAAGTCTTGCAATACTTTGGCCCTGTCACGCTTGAGTTGCACGGTATAATAATCGTTGAAATTGTCATATCCGATGACTTCATCTCCGCGGGCATGTAAAAACTGGGCTAGATGAAATCCGATGAAGCCTGCGGCTCCCGTAATGAAAATGCGTTTACTCATAAGAAAAAACCTGCAGCTTGACAATTGAGATGCAGTGAGGGTAGCTTCAAAGGGGATTTTTTTCTAGCAGTTTTTTTGCTGTATTCATCTGGATGAGGTTGATTTTGTAGGGTTTTTATAGTGAAAAAATCACACATCAGTCTGGGCATGGTCTAAGATCTGATCTCCCCTCTTACGCTGCTACCGCAGCTCAACCATTTTCGTGCCATCATTCCCCACGTTCCAGCGGAGGAACCGCCTTCACGCGGGGCTTCCCACTTTAAGCCGCTGCCGCAGCAATAAAAGATTGCTAGCACTCTCCTGAGAAGCTTTGTGTTTGCCGCGGCAGCGGCTTAAAGTGGGAAGCCCCGCGTGAAGGCGGTTCCTCCGCNNTAGCAACTTGCATTAGTATTTAATATTATCCCTCTCCTCTTTTCGTCTTTGCGTTTAATTTTCTGCGTGCAATAGAGTGGAAAAATAAACTAGAGGGATGTTATAAGTTAGCCTTTTTTTGACGGGATATTCATCAGAGGTAAGTATGAAAATGCACGAGTGGGGTGAAGAGAGTTTCATCCAAAATCTAAAGGATATGTTTACTTCTTCGGAAATCATCATGGGCATTGGCGACGACTGTGCGGTTATTCCTGCCCAGCAAAACAGGGTTTGGCTAGTCACGACGGATGCCTTAGTCGAGGATGTACATTTCATTACGGCTATGATTCCACCTGAGGATCTCGGTTATAAGTCCATTGCCATAAATGTCAGCGATATTGCCGCTATGGGTGGCATTCCCCAGTATGCCTTCCTCACAATATCTATGCCGTCAGATACGAAACGCGCCTGGGTTGACCGTTATGTGGCTGGATTTAAGCAAGCATGTGAAGAATATAACGTCTCTTTGCTGGGCGGCGATACTACCGGGTCCAAAAAGGGTATCTTCTTAAGCATAACTTTTATCGGGCGTGCGGTCAAAGGACGGGTAAAGTACCGACATGGAGCCCAAGTCGGCGACGTGGTGTGTGTCACGGGATATCTGGGCGATTCATCTGCAGGTCTGCTTGCCCTGCAACAGCAGCTTCCGCGCGGCGTGCAAGATAGCGAAGTCGAGCATCTGGTGCGGGCGCATTTTCGTCCGCGAGCACNNCCATTCCATGATGGATATCTCCGATGGATTCAATCAGGATCTGGGACGCATCTTGACCGCTTCAAAGTGCCATGCCGTCATAGACATCGACAAATTGCCCAGTTCCCCTCAGTTGCAAAATACGGCCAAAAAAAATGGCTGGGATTTGATAAAATTGATGGCCGAGGGGGGGGAAGAGTATTGTTTACTGGCCACAGTAGCCGCTGAGGCATATGAAGAGATGGCCCTAAATTTCCAAAAGAGGATGGGACGCCCGCTATATGCTGTTGGGTATATTGTGCCCATTGAGGCCGACGCTGAGCCTCTTGTGTATGAAAAAGGGGGCAAGCGGGTAGAGCTTTCTTTAGCCAAGTTTAATCACTTTGGAGATGTACCACTTTAGCCTGGTTTGAGAACTACGTCCATTTGTTGAAAGCCGGCATTTTCGGCCGCATTTTTCACGGCTTGGTATGTGCCAAAGTGCGCCCGGTGATCGTGAATCAGCTGGGGGCGCACTTTCGGATAACGCTGCTTAGCTTGCACGAGCAGAGTGCTAAGCTGTGTAAGGCTCACCGTCTGGTTATTGAACACGATGGCATTATTTTGCTTTACATGGATGGTGATGGGGCTGAGTTCTTGGACGGCGATAGAGCTGCCGCCAGCTTGAGAGCCGCTGGCCGCCAGCTCGATTTGGTCGAGCTCCAGCAGTGGCGCGATCAATATGAACATGATCAAAATAACAAAAACCACATCGATCAAAGGTGTGAGGTTGACAGTGGGTTCCTCCACTTGTTCCCTTGATGTTCGGCATATCCCTCTTCTACTCATAAATTTGCGCCTATTCCTTATGCTGTCAGAGAGTTATGATACATCTACACGGCGATATTGCAGCTCAACGGAAGCCAAAACCTCGGTGGAGAATTTCTGCATGTCTGTTTCGAAATCGCGGATGGTGCTTTTTAAATAATTATAGCCGATCAACGCTGGTATAGCATCGAGTAATCCCAATACCGTTGTGGCCAAAGCCAGTGATAGTCCGCCAATGACCAGTTGGTTGGAATTGCCCGCCGCCCCCATCTGCAGTTCCGAAAAAGTGGTCAAGATTCCCCAAACTGTCCCTAGCAATCCTAAAAAAGGGGCTAGACTTACCGTGGTGGCTAAGATATAGAGATTCTTTTCCAGATCTTTGATCTGCATGGCTATAGTGCTGGAAAGATGAACTTCGACAAAATCGACATCCGCCGGCGAAAGAAAGGAGGGCTCATCTTGGACGGGTTGTCCACCAAGTGCCTTATGCGCTTGGGTAAAGCGGCGATTTTTGTTGAGCATTTCCATGGTGCATTTTTTCAAGGCCAGATAAATGGACATAAAGGGATTCATAGCTTGGGAGCGCGGAAGATTTTCACAATCTAAGCTCAAAGGATTGAGTCTTTGCAATTGAAAAGCTTCGATAAAGCGCAGCGAAGCTTTTCTGGCATGTCGCGTTAACCAGACCTTATGCAGCAGGACTCCCCAGCTGATAATCGACAAAACCACCAGTCCCAGGATGATTCCTTTTCCCAAAAAGTCTGAATGCACATATGCCTCAAGGAAAGGATTGCTTCCTAAAAAGAGAAAATTTACACTCATGACAATATCCTTTAATGTATTACGAAAATCGTGTATAATGGATGGAAATCGAACCTAGACCAGTACAAATATACGAATTCATGGCATAAGTGTCAAAATAATAAACGCATTTTAGCGTAACTGGTTAGCTCTCTTTGTAATTCTCTTGTAA
>PLSG01000376.1 GCA_003164155.1 Parachlamydiaceae bacterium
CCGGGGGGGATCTGACCAGTTACAAAATTTCGGCTTTTGCCGCTTCTTCTTACTCTCCTCATCTTTTTTAATCCTTTCATGTTAAAAATTTTACAGGATTAGAAAGATAAGAAAAGATGGGGAGGATATTGTAGATGGCTACTTATTCGACCACATGGTGCTGGCTTTGGAGATATCGAAAGAACCATTGGTAACTCCACCACCCGCGTCAGAATATTCGAAGACTGCATTGCTGCCTAATGAAGAGACTATGCCAGCATATACAGGGCCTTCGAAGCCCTCTGTCAAAGCTTCTTTAGTTACTAGAGTTAAACCGACCTGTTTAGCATAAGCTACCGCATAGGCATTTAGAGCTTGGCTTAAAGTCTCATCACGGACACTTAAAGAAAAGGGGTCAAGCCTCGCACTTCCAATTTCACTTGGGTTACTATGGATGCGGTGTTATGTCCAACACATAGATTTCCCTTTTCCCCGGGCCATATGCCCATAAAATTCGATATGCCCCTGGAGTGCTATTTTGAGCATAAGTTTCGAAAACATCACCTAGTTTACATGAAATTTTCGAAAATTTGTGCGTGTTCAACGAAGGATGCTTAAGGTTCGTTTCCATGAAGCCTAGAACTTTTCTAATTTGCTTTAGAAGCCCTTTTTTTGACCTATCGAGCTTTAGTTCTTCTAGTTTAAGACCAGCTTCCTCGGAAAACCACAATTTAAATTGCATCCTTTTTAGCCCTTATCCTCTTCTTTTGCGTATTTGGCAAACGAACCTAAATCGAGCAGACGCCCCTCCTCCGCATCCTTGATGCCTTTCATGAGTGAAGCCAAAGCTTCTTTATCATTATAAATCCAATGGTCTTTTTCAGGTACTAAAGCTACCGGCTCCAATACAATTCTTCCTTCATCGCGATAAATGCGAAACGAGTTGTAATTATCTCGCTCTTTTTTTGACAACACGCGGGACAGGCAAACACGTTGCTTGTCGTCCATATTAACTGTACACTTTTGTTTTTTCATCATGACTTTATGCCCTCCTATAACAACTTTAATTATGTCAAAAATGGGAATTTCCCACAACCTATGTTTATCTGCCAACACCTATGTTTATCTGCCTGTAATAATTAGTTGGTTATATCCTGTAAACGACTTTTTTTTACCCCTATTCCAGGAAAAAGAGATTCTGGACTTACATAAATCTTGGGAATTTGGTACAGCGAAGTTGTAACCAAGGAGGTATTATTATGGGTGCTCAAGCTCAACACCATCATGATAAAGCAAAAGTCACCATCGATTGTACTGTCGATGAAAGGGCTTACATTAAAATGTTGGCTGCAAAGGCTCACATGAATTTAAGCGAGTTCATTCTTTCTTATCTTAGAAAGGATTCCCCTCAAGAGAGGAAGCCTAACAAGGTCACTCTTGATGCTATGCGGGAAAGTAAAGAAGGAAAAGGCATAAAGTGCGACTCCATTGAAGATTTCTGGGAAAAGATGGGAATGAATCCGAGTGCTTAAACCCGATCCAAGATCACAAAGAACACAAAGCAGAAAAAAAAATATTTTCTGCTTTGTGTTTAAATTTTTTCCATGCCTTCTTTGCGTCCTTTGCGATCTTCGTGTGTTTCTTTGCGTTAAAAATTTTTAGCGAGCATCGTGCACAAACACACCAGAAACATCTTTGCGCCTTCGCCTGCGTTTGCGCCTTCGTTTGTGTTTGTGCTTGCTTTTGCGTCTACCAGGAACAGAGGTTTTTCACTCAAACGCGCAGCTTGCCCGCCCAGCCGAGTTTGGTGCGCAGCGTGGAAAAATAGTTGTGGCGGGTAAGCAAAACAGAGCGGAAGGTCTTGGGTGAGAGTTTTATGCGAAATACCTCGCCTGTGGCCATACTGAAGGAGGAGATGCCATCGAAAGTGACTTCGACCGGCTTATTTTCGCTGAGGTATTGGATGCGGATCTCTTCCTTGGGCATCAAGACAATCGGGCGGTTGGAAATGGTATGGGGGCTTATAGGGGTAATGACCAGGGCATTGACTTCCGGGGTGATGATCGGGCCGCCGGCGGCTAAAGAATAAGCCGTAGAACCGCCCGGAGTGGCTACAATCAGACCATCCGCCGAAAAGGTATTGAGGTAAGATCCGTCGACATACATGGCCAAGTCTACCAAGCTAGGGATCTGGGCGCGATGCACCACGATATCATTGACTGCAAAACATGCATCCCCATTGCTCGCCTTCCCTTCCATGACGATGCGCTTTTGAATTTGGTATGAACCGTTAAGCAAATCTTGCAGGCTGGCATAAATATCCGTAAGAGGCACATCGGCCATAAAGCCCAAGCCGCCCAAGTTGATGCCGATCAAAGGCGCTTCAATTTCGGGATGGCTATGCAGCACGCGCAAAATGGTGCCATCACCACCCAATGAAAGCATAAAATCGATCTCCTTAGGATCCACACCGGAAATGGGCAGGGCACCAATCTCAGCGGCTTTATGGTCGTCCGAGACCACCTTGACGTTAAAAGAAGCCAGAAATCTGCAGACATCGATCGCCACACTGCGTGAGGCATTTTTGGATTCATTGTAGAAGATGGCAATAATCATGGGCTTAAACCGGTTGACTTACGATAAGGCAGCTTGGCGGCTTCCTTTGGGCTTCAAGGGCACCTGAGAGAGAAGCCACCTCAAAATGTTGGGTGATGCGCTGCACAATCTTCTCGGGAGTCAAGCCAATTTCATTGAGCAAATCGGCATGTGAGCCCTGGTCGAGGAAGGCCTCGGGAATGCCGCAGTTAAGCACCTGGATATGGCTGTATCCGTGGGTCATCAAAAAGTTATTCACGATGCACCCCAGCCCGCACATGGCGGAATGCTCTTCGATGGTGACAATGCGCTGATGCGTTTGGAGTAGTTTGCAAATGAGCTCGCTATCGAGCGGCTTGATGAAAATCGGATCCAAAACAGTAGCCTGAATCCCCATTTCGGCCAGCTTTTCGCGCACCTTCAAAGCGGTAGTGTTCATATGTCCCAAACCGATGAGCAGCAGCCCCTCCCCTTCGATTAAAACCTCTCCCTTGCCGAGTTCCCTGGGCTGAATAGGCAGATCGGTTTCGGTAGTGGCCATATTGGGATAGCGAATGGCTGTCGGCCGGCCAAAACTAAAAGCTGCTTCCAGCAGCTCTTTTAAGACCTGCCCATTGCGCGGCTGGGCGATTACCATATTGGGCATGGCATTTAAAAAGGCGATATCGTAAATGCCATGGTGCGTGGCCCCGTCTGGGCCAGAAATCCCCGCGCGATCGATGGCAAAAACTACCGGAAGCTCTTGCAGGCATATATCGTGAAAAACATTGTCGAAAGCCCTCTGCAAGAAAGTGGCATAGATAGACATGACCACCTTCATTTTGCGCCCGTAAGCAATCCCCCCGCTAAAGGTCACGGCATGCGATTCGGCGATACCTACGTCCAGGCAGCGCTCGGGGAAGGCCTTCATAAAGTCTTCGAGGCAAGAGCCGGCCGACATGGCCGGAGTCACGGCTACCACGCTCGGATCATTTTGCGCCATGTGCAGCAAGTGCTTGCCAAATACTTTTGGAAAAGTGGGAGCCGTAGAAGCCGCCGGGTGAAATTTCCCCGTGGTGCCATTAAAAGGCCTGGCCCCGTGATAGGGGGTGGGATTTTTGATCGCTTCATCCATCCCCTGCCCTTTTTGAGTGAGGATGTGAATGATCACCGGCCAATTTGATTCCTTGACCCCTTCTAAGACTTCGACCAGTTTCTTGATATCGTGCCCATCGATCGGTCCTATATAAGAGAGGCCATACTGCTCGAAATAGGCTGCTTTGCTGACCAGATTTTTTAAGGACTCGGTGATTTTATGCCCTTGACGCGCCAAAGAAGGACCGTAACTGGGTATTTTGGAGATGAGGTTATCGATTTCATGATGCAGCTTGCTAGCCGTGGGATTGCTAAGCATACGGCTTAAAATATGCGTGATGGCCCCAACATTTTTGGAAATGGACATCGCATTATCATTGAGGATGACTATAAAGCGCTTGAGATCTTGAGGGATATTATTCAAGGCTTCCAGGGTAAGTCCACAGGTTAAAGCCGCATCGCCCATTATGGGGATAATATATTCCGGGCGCTTGGTCAGATCGCGGTTTTTGGCCACGCCTAAACCCAAAGACAACGCCGTGCCAGCGTGGCCGGCATGAAAGTGATCATGCGCAGACTCTTTGGGATGCGAAAATCCGCATAGCCCCTTGAATTGCCGAATTCCGGGGAACTTTTTGTTCCTGCCGGTCAACAATTTGTGGGAATACGTCTGATGGCTGACATCCCAAATGAATTTATCCTGCGGCGAATCGAAGACGGCATGCAATGCCAAAGTCAGTTCGACCACTCCCAAATTGGATCCAAGATGCCCGCCGGTCACAGCCAATACATCGATAATGCGCTTGCGCATGACAGCTGCCAGTTCGGTCAATTGCTGGATGGAAAAAGACTTGATATCTGCCGGTGATTGCAACTGATCCAAAAACGCATCGCTGATTGGTGTATTGCCCATTATTGCGGACCCCTTACTTGTTTTTGCGGATTTTGCGGATTTTGTGCAGGGGAAAAATGAAATTCCTGTGTCATCGGACGCTGATCGCTGCCTAAGGTAACTTCCCCTTGGCGATTTTTAATCAGCACCTCAATGCGCCTTTCAGCTTCTGTGAGGCGCCGATTGCAGACGTTGATCAGTTTATCGGCTTCTTCATATAACCGCAAGGATTCATCCAAGCTGACCGCCCCTGAATTCATGCGTTCCAATATTTCCTCCAAGCGAGAAAAAGAAGCCTCAAAGCTGATTTCTTTGCTTATATCTTTGGGGGGCTCTTGCTGCGGATTAAAATTCATGCGTTTCTTGCTTTATGGTTATCTCATCAATGGTAGCAACAGCTTCTCCATCGCACATCAGAAAGCGCACCTTCTGATCATTGGAGAGAGATTTAACAGTAGTTATAACCGAACGATCTTTTTCCGAAAAGAGGATAGTATATCCCTTAGCCAAGACATTGCGCGGATTGACGGCCGCCAGGCGCAAAGCTAGGGAATGAAAGCGCTCTTTTTGCCGATCATAGACATGCAGGAACAGCTGATCTAGCCTGCGCTGCAACAGCTGAGCTGGACAGAGCAGCTTCCGTTTTTCCAACCCCCTCAGGCAAGCGGCATCTACGCCGCTTTGCACTTGCGCAAGCAAAGCGCGCTTTGCGCCCACATACTGCAAAAGGGTGGTTTGAAGGGCCTTATCGGCATAAGCCAGCTTCTGCCTCCAGTGGAGTATCTGAGAAGTGGGCTTGGAAGCCTCCAGCTGGCGACGTCTAGCTTCCAACAGCATCCGTTTATGCTGCAAGTTGAGCTTAAGATATTGATCCGTCTCACTCCGGAAGTTATCCAGCCTTTGCATCCATAGCCCCAACACGGCCTGCGGCGAAGCAAACAGAGGATGCCGCACGATCCCGGTCAGCCGCTGTCGCTGATGCCTGAGCATATGCGCAAGCGATTGGTCCAACCTGCGCCTGGTTTGCTCCAGATAATGCAGCTGTTGAGCCTTTTCCGCGATGACCATCTCTGCTGCCGCCGACGGCGTCGGAGCGCGCACATCCGCCACATAATCGGCAATGCAATGGTCGGTCTCATGCCCTACGGCCGAGATGATGGGGATTTGGCTATTGAAAATAGCCTCGGCCACGATCTCTTCGTTGAAAGCCCACAAATCCTCAATGCTCCCCCCCCCGCGTCCGACGATCATCACGTCTACCAAGCTATATTTATTGAACTGGGCAATAGCTTGCGCAATCTCTTGGGCCGCACCCTCGCCCTGCACTTTGACGGGATAGAGAATGAGCGAAAAGCCGGAAAAACGGCGCGACAAAACATTCAGAATATCTTGGATAGCCGCCCCGGTAGGACTGGTGACCACGCCAATTCTTTTGGGGAACCTAGGCAGAGGTTTTTTGTGCTCTGGCGAAAACCACCCCTTGAGGCGCAGCTTGGTTTTTAACTCTTCGAGTTTTAA
>PLSG01000585.1 GCA_003164155.1 Parachlamydiaceae bacterium
CATTTCATCTTCAAAAAGATCTTCTTTCATGCTACTAAATCCTCTATTATACGAATAAAAAAATTATAGCAGAAATGCCTCCCTCTTTCACGCTTTTTCTATGCTCAACTGCACGCCCATTCCAGTGTGCTAATTTAGTAAAAATGGCACATCTCGAAAGCACACGACTTAATCCACCAAGATTTAAGATGAGGCCTTTCATATAGAATAGAATGGAAACAAATGGAGAGTTTTGGCACAAAATCACAGGCGCAGCAGTGTCAAAATCGAGCTGCATTTAACCTATCTTAGAATTTTGTCTGGCAATGGCCACACTTTTTAGCTTTGATGGGAATAGGCATCAGGCATTCGGGACAATCCATGGTTATCGCTTCCACAACGGGAGGCGGAAGCAGTTTATTCATGCCTTTAATCACCATAAAAATAATAAAAGCCACAATGCTAAAGTCGACAACTGTATTGATGAAGGCTCCATATTTGATCAGTACTGCCGGATTAGTCAGGGTTGCTGGGTGGATGGAGATGGCCAAGCTGCTAAAGTCTACACCTCCCAGAAGAACGCCGATGGGAGGCATGATGATGTCATTCACTAGCGAATTGACGATTTTTCCAAAAGCAGCGCCGATGATTACCCCAATTGCAAGGTCGACTAAACTTCCCCGCAAGGCAAATGCTTTAAACTCTTGAATAAATGACATCTTTCCCTTCTAAATCTGCAAATTCTAATCTTGATAGTGGACTATTCCCTAATCCAGTTCCTCTGGATTAGGGAATAGTCCTAACAAATTGCGTGAAGACAGGCTTTAGAATATGTACCAGACACATGCCATAACCATGGAGACATGCCCTTTTTGAGGTCTGGCGCGAGCCGAAAACTCATTATTACCATCGAAATTCCTGAATTGGGCGCTAAAGGCTTTTGTATCCCAACGCTTATACTCAATGCCAGCTTGCCAATCGCACCAGAATTTATGGATGATGCCGACATTCAAAGATCTCAGCCTTTGAGCTATGCGGGTCTGAGAATTGTCGAAGGCGATTTCATCATTCGATGTACGGAACACGGCACTTGGTGAAAAATCCGAATTGTTTATACGGCGTGCACGGTCATGGCCATATACAACGTTAAACAAAGTATCGTCAATTTCATGGAAGCTATATTTGTAGGAAGCGCCCACATACCACCCGTTAGAACGCACATTGTGGAAGCTTGGATTAATAGCATCGTATTCGCCAGGGATGATGACGTTATTGCCGGCAGCAAAAGTCGCATCGGGAAATTCATTCAGTCCAAAACGCTGCAGGCCATCCAAATGTTGATAGTGCGCGTATAATACAAAATGATTGAATTCACTTTGAACTGTGGCTTGAACACCCCATGCACCACGCTTGTATATTGAACTGTGCCTTTGACCGCCTTCGGAAAGCAAGCTTTCGTTATCTGGACAATTGGGGTCTTCGTCTGCGAGGATAACTCTATTGCGTGTACCAGCAATACCAATCTCCGCTTGGAATGGCAAGTAGTGGTAGAATCCCACTTTACCGACGAACATGGGCAGATCAAAGCCGCCGCCTTCAATTGGATCGGCAAGTACGCGATCGAGGCGGACGCCAGAATCGATAGAGGTACAGTCGCCATTGGTTTGAAGAGGCGCCAATGTAACCAACGTTTTCTCAATCCCTCCCAAAATGATCAGGTCAGCTTTGTCACATCCACATAACGATACGGGCATGGTATATCCCAAGATCAACTGTGGCTGACGAGCTACCCCATAGCCTGCCCATCCATTGAAATCGATAATAGTGGCTATGCCTGTTTTCTGGTCAAAAGGTATGCCTATGAGTAAGTTTTGGAATTTGGTCCAGTCTTGTCCAGCCACCAGGAAAAAATCACAATAATCGGCTCTGGCATAGGCCAGGCGCAATCTAAGGTGGCGGTCATTCGCCCACCTGGCACCATCAAAATTGGCAAACTCTATGTTGTTAAAGTCGAACTCAATTTTTCCGTGAATTTTTATGCCGCAGCAGACATCGTCAGCTGTTGCGTACAAGCGTGAGTAGCGCGCATCAACTATAAATTGCGATTGATTGAAAGCCCCATCCGCATCGTCCCAGGGCACTGACCACTGTGGAACGCCTGGAAAGGCAGAACCCGTGCCAGGACCAAAATTGCCCACTAAGGGATCTGGAGAGCCAGTGGCTACATCTGTATTATATTCCTCTGGAAACTTGGTAATTCTATCCATCCAGATGGCATCAAAACGCACGTTACCATGGATTTCAAATTTTGGCATTGCGAAAGCGGGGAAAGACCAACTCCCTAAAAGCGTTCCCGCCAATAATGCACATGTTGCGAATAATTTACATTTCATCATTGCTCTTTCTTCCTTACGTGAGCGGTTATTTCCAATCTTGGCAGACTCCTCAAATGGGTCATGTCTGAATAGGAACCCCTTTGAATTGACATTATCCGTGCCACGATATGCCATCTCAATATTTTTTTCAACGTTTTCTGTGAATTTTATATTTAAAACATCTCCAAAACACTTCTTGAAGGCGCACACACCTAAAACCAGATTGTCGAGCTAGTGAACTTTCCCTTCCCATAAAGAGGGTGATTCGCTCTCTTCAATTTTGATTTTTAACGCAAGCAAATTTCACTTTGCTTAATAAAAAGGCTATCACTACACTATTCCTCAACTAAAGATAGGGATGAGATAATCTATCAAAATCACACACAAAGAGATGTTGCATGACAAGTTCTATTTCTGGTGCATCGCACCGCGCTCAAGGCTCCGTTGAAAGAGCGCGCAAAGCTTCTGCAGATAAACCCAGCCATGCTAAAATGGCATGTGCCCTAGCATTAATTGCAGCATTGGGCGCTGTACTTTACAAAGGGGCAACCAGGGTGCATTGTCCTTCCTGGGAAGATTTAAATCCTTTAGAACAGGAATATATTGGCGATTTCTATGAATGCGAAAGCGCAAATGCGCAAGTTTCCATTTCATCTGCAGAAGCGGATTCTCATGATGCGCGTTTATCCAGACTTCATGCCGACAAATTATCTGTCGAAAAATCAGAACGCGAAACATTAGCTGAACTAGAAGGATTTGAGCG
>PLSG01000140.1 GCA_003164155.1 Parachlamydiaceae bacterium
TCCAGTTTAGGCCAGCCATTTCAGTCTTTGCGTCTTTGCGTTAATTTTTTTAAATCGAATGACTTAAAGTTCACAAAAAAAAATTCTAAAGACGCATAGTTTCAATAGCTTGCATTAAGTTGACAGCCAGCCTGCTATTCTTTCCAGATGTGCGCTATGGCCTCCATATCGCGGCGCAGCATCCCCTTCATTGTAGCCGACAGACTCAAAAAAGCTTGTCTTTCGGCAGCGGAGAGCAAACCTTCGCAAGCCAGCACCAGATAAGTCGCTAAGGGCAAGTTGGCTTGTACTTCAGGCAGCTGCAGCAGGGCAAAGCAAGCCAAAGCCACCTCAGGCAGCTCTTTGAATTGCAGCAAGGCCAGAGCAGCCGTGACGTTGTCTTGGTTGTAGGGACGCCCCTTCACCACCATCAATAAGAAGTTTTTAGCAGGCTCGCCCACGGCTTTTAAGGCCCGCAAGGTACCTTCTTCGAAGAAAAAGTCATCATCGCCTAAAATCTCAAATAAGGCTATGACGGCGCGTTTATCGCCGATGAGGCCCAAACATTGCGCCACCAACTGAGGGGCCAGGCCATATCCAGGAAAAAGCGGATCATACATCTCTTCCGAGCGCAATAAGGCGATCAGATCGGGGACGATGGCGCTTTTTTCGGCCATAATGGCTTGAATTTCTTTTTCGGGAAATTCCTCCTCCGCCAAAATAAGTTCCGCGATGAAACGCGGATACTTATTGCGCGGATTTTTCACCTCGCAGATTTCCCGCAAATCCTGATACATTTGACGCGCGGCGGCAATCTTATCCGCATCTGCCGCCGAAAGCAGCACGCCGGCAAGATTTTCTTTCAGCCGAACTTCGATGTCGGCCAATTCTTGGATGCGTTTGAGCTCAAAGTCGGCACAAACCCCTTTGCCTCCTTGCATGTAGTATTCGAGCATATCGCTGAACTGACCTGCAAAATGCGCTTCGCGATGCATGACAATTTGGCTATCGACGGCTTCGATGATCGGAATGTTAAAAGCAGAGGCCTCTTCGGGCTGATGCTCACTGTCTGGCCGATTTGGCTGATGGGGGTGATTTGATTTTGGCATGTCCTCTAGACCTGTTAATTATTGACTATTGATTGTTTTAAGTTGTCCGCTAGCCTGTTGCATCACCAGGTTGGCGTTGTAGCTGGAACGCACAAAGGGGCCGCAATACATATTTTTAATGCCTACGCTATAGCCATAATCAGCATATTTGACAAACTGCTCGGGAGTGACAAAAGCCTTCACCAAGAGCTTATTGCGGGCCGGCTGCAGGTACTGGCCAATGGTGATGATATCGCAACCCACCTGGCCCAAATCTCTGATTGTTTCATACACCTGTTCTTCGGACTCCCCCAATCCCACCATCATGCCTGACTTCACAAAAAATGCGCCGCCGCTATTTTCGGAGTGGAGCTGCGCCTGTTTTTTGGCATGTGCTTTCACATGGCTTAGCAAGGCCAAAGTGCGTTCGTAGGTGGCTTTATGCCGTACCTGTGGAGTGAGCTGCCGCACCGTCTCGATGTTGTAGTTATAGATTTCAGGACACGCGGCTAATACGGCATCCACCGCGTCCCAGTTGCCCGCAAAGTCGGAAGTCAGCACCTCGATGGTAGTATCGGGCACTTGCCGGCGAATAGCTCGCACTACCTCGGCCAAATGGGCCCCTCCCCCGTCTGGCAGATCGTCGCGTGCCACCATGGTGATCACCACGTGCTTCAACCCTAAGTCTGCCACAGATTCGGCCACGCGCTGAGGCTCTAGTGGATCCAAAGGCTGCGGAGCTTTATTGAAGTCTATGGAGCAAAAGCCACAGCTGCGCGAACATTCTTTGCCCATCACCAAAAAAGTGGCGGTTTTTTTGGACCAGCACTCCAAAAGATTGGGACAGCGCGCCTCTTCGCATACCGTGTGCAAGCGATTTTCGCGCATGATGCGATTGGTGGCCCACAGCTCATTGCCTTGGGGCAGAGGACGATGCAGCCAAGAAGGAAAGCGCCCCAAGCCGACAGCCCTGTGAGACGGAGTCTCTTCGGGATTAGCCGGCAAGATATTGAGGCGCCGTTTAGGGCTGGCCTGTTTGACTTTGGGCCGATTGTCAAAGAGGTCGGCCGGCAGACCGTCACCCTTGTGAAGCTCCGCATTCACCTTGTCTTCATTAATCATGAAGATCTCCTATTTACGATTTCCTGATTTTTTTGGGAGGAAGATGTAAAGGAGACCCTTGAGCCATATAGGCAGCCTCTAACCATGCTTCTGAAATAGTTGGGTGGGCGTGTATGGTTTCGGAGATGCTCTCTACAGTCAACTCGTTGGCAATGGCTATGGCCATCTGCGCGATCAAGGTAGCCGCCTCGTGTCCCACGACTTGGGCTCCCAGCACCTGGCCGGTGCGCCGGTCAATTACGATCTGAGCAAAGCCCTCCGTCTGCAAAGCCGCCTGGGATTTGCCCAAAGCTTGAAAGGGAAAGGCACCTACCACGGCTTGGTAGCCTTGAGCTAAGGCTTGCGCAAGATTCAAGCCTACATTTGCCGCTTCGGGATGCGTGTAGATCACCGCCGGCACAGCATCGTAGTGCATCTCGGCCGGTACGCCGCAGGCATTGCTGGCCGCCACTACGCCCTGATGAGTGGCTACATGCGCCAGCCACCATTTGGAGGCGATGTCACCGACAGCATAAATCCCCGGCACATTAGTCTCCATCTTGGCATTGACCGCCACCATCCCGTTGGGAAGGACTAAAACGCCCGCTTTATCCAAGCCTATTTGGGAGGTATTCAGAGAGCGCCCCACGCACACTAGAGCCACATCTGCCGAGATGCTTTTGCCACCACCCAGCTGTACTACCACACCAGCGCCCGAAGTATCGATCCCCGCCACATTGACACCCGTATGAATGNNAGCGCGGCATGAGCTCCAAAATAGTCACCTGCACGCCTAAGGCATGATAGAGAGAAGCAAACTCGCACCCTATTATGCCTCCGCCGATGATGGCCAGCGAAGCTGGCAGCTTTTCCCACTCCAAAATGGACGTCGAGCTCACGATTTTCTTGTGATCGAAAGGAAAAGCGGGCATATCGCGCGGCTCAGAACCAGTGGCTACGATAATTTTTTTGGCCTTGATGACCCCATTGTCCTCCCCCATCACCTTGATTTCGGCTGGTGAGATGAATTTGCCATATCCTTTGACCACAGTAATGCGATTGGCGGCGATCAAACTCTGCAATCCGGCGAGCATCTTAGCCACCACATCGCCTTTGCGTTTGGCCATCTTGCCAAAGTTAAAGGAGATGTCGCC
>PLSG01000048.1 GCA_003164155.1 Parachlamydiaceae bacterium
GGAGGAGTGATGTTCCCGCCGCCGCCTGTTGAACTGCTATTTCCATTACCAAAACTGCCTAGGCCGCCGCCAAATCCATCTAAGCCAAAATCGCTGAATCCACCCATACCGCCACTTCCACTGCCAAATCCGCCACTGCCAAATCCGCCATAGCCAAATCCGCCATAGCCTATATATTCCCCATTGACAGCCTGCGCATTATCGCCGTTTTCACCATTACAGCAGAAATCGTGGCAAGCACAATTGGTTCTATCTGCATGTTCGCCTGGCTCACCAGACATTCCACCCTTGGCATTTTCACAACAGGCACAAGCGGTGCTATGTGAAGAGTTGATGGAATTTCCGGGCAAATCGCGGGAATTAGCCGAGCAATTACAAAGCCCTTTAGAATCGCCCTTTGCTTCCCCTACGAGATTGGCCAAGCGGACACTTTCCAAGGCGTTAAGTGAGGCTGGTAAGTCGTTGGCAGAGATAGGCAAGGGATAGACAGCCTGGAGAGATGGCTTGCTAAAATCAGCTGGGTTGAACTGAATAGCTTCTGAAAGTGATATTTGTTGGGGATCATGCACGAGGTACAGAAATAATCCACGCTGAAATTTTAAGGGAGAATCCCACCAATCATTTGTGGGGGGTGGCAAGGGAGCACTGACTGGCTGCAACGCATAACCCACATATCCCATGTGGGTAAAATTTCCCTTCGCCCTCACGTCCAAAGCACTATCTGCGAGACCTAAGCGCAATTGATCTTCTGATAAATAAACCCCACTGCTTGACCCTCCAGTGGAGATATCTTCAGCCGTAAGATATTTATTTATGAACTTTTTTGCCTTTATTTCATGTCCGGCACTTGAGCTGCTCAAACAAACTTCTAGAGTGAAAAAAGCAAATAAAAGCTTATAAAAACAGGTCTTAATGCGCATGTGACTACCTTGTATTTTACTTCAGTATCCCCACTCTATTTTTTATTATAATGTGAAAATTAATAAATAACAACTGTTAAGCTTTATCAGTGTTCCCATATAATTTGCGCCATTTCCAGAGGAACAGGTACTCCCTCGAGGTGGGGGATGATGCGTGGCGTATAGTCCGCTGGCGGGCGGCTCGCCGGCACAGAGGCTCTATATAAATAAGTGCTGGCCTCGCAGGTCAAACAACGTACGCGCAGCATTTCCACCAGTTCAGACCCTGCTTCTTTCGTGGCGTTGGCAAATAGCTGCACTTTGACTGTCTCGGGATCAATATCGTTGAGGTAAACCTGAATTTCAAATAGATGGCGATCTTCCACAGTGGCTAGCTTGAGTTCTCCAAAGCGCACCTTGGACCATTCTTGATTGATCAGGTGTTTCCATTGTGTAATTTGGCTGGCTTTAGCTCCACCATCTGCCGCGCGCGCACTGTAAAGCTTGGCTGCCGGCAGATAGTAGCGTTTGGTGTATTCGCGCACCGATCTATTGGCCGAGTAGCGCGGCGTCAAATGCGCCATGCTCTCTCTGATGCGCGCGAGCCAAGCTCTGGGCATTCCTTCGGCGTCGCGCGCATAAAACTCTGGGATCACCTGGCTTTCGAGCAGGTCATATAAATTTCCGGCTTCTATGCCATCCCAGACAGGATCTTCGCCATGTTCTAGGCCATCACCCAAAGCCCACCCTAGTTCAGGCTTATAAGCTTCAGCCCACCAGCCGTCTAACTCGGAGAGATTTAAGCCCCCATTGACCAGAACTTTCATGCCGCTTGTGCCGCAGGCTTCCCAAGGCCTTCTGGGGGTGTTGAGCCAGATATCTACTCCTTGCACGAGTTTTTCAGTTAACAGCATATCGTAATCGGAGAGGAATATGACATGTGCGCGCCCTCCTTGCTGCATGATAAACCGCATCCATTCCTTGATCAAGGCTTGCCCTGGTTTATCGGCGGGATGGGCTTTGCCCGCTATGAGCAGCTGAACAGGCCTTTGCGCGTGGTTTAAAATGCGCTTAAGTCGCTCTGGATCATGCAGCAGAAGATTGGGTCTTTTATATGTGGCGAAGCGGCGGGCAAAGCCGAGAGTTAGAGTGTGTGGATCAAAGAGATGGCCCGCCCGTTCGACTAATTCCGCGGAGGCCCCTCTAGCGGCCAGCTGACGGGCTACGCGCGTGCGGGCAAATACTATTAGATTTTGGCGTGAAGCGTTGCGCATTTTCCATAGCTTTTCATCGGGCGCACTCCTGATGAGCTTTTCTAAGCCTTCAATTGGGCCAAGCCAGCGTTCAGCGCCGCAAGTCTCCGACCACAGGGCATCCGCCGAGGCCGAATCCCAGCTAGGCATATGCACGCCATTAGTGACATATTCCACAGGAACTTCGCTTTCCGGCCACCTGGGGAAAAGCTCCTCGAAGATTTGGCGGCTCACCTGGCCATGCAGCCGGCTAACCCCATTGACAGCTCCGCTGCCGCGGATAGCTAGATAGGCCATATTGAAAAATTCCTGATCATCCTGCGGATTTTTCCTGCCCAGCGCAAGCAAATCATGCAGGGAAATGCCCAGGTTCTTTTGGGCATAATGGCCCAAGTACTGTTCGATGAGAAAGGGGGGAAAGCGATCAAAACCTGCAGGTACGGCCGTGTGGGTGGTGAAGAGGTTNNCCGCCAAGGCTATTTCGAAAGATTTTCCGGTCTCTTTCATAAATGAACTAGCGCGTTCCAATATGGCAAAAGCCGCATGTCCTTCATTTAGATGGCACACTTGTGGCTTAATGCCCAGTTCTTCTAATAAACGCCAGCCCCCAATACCCAAAACCATCTCTTGCAGGAAGCGCAACTCAACTCCTCCACCGTACAGCTCGCTTGTAATACCTCGATGCACCGGAAAGTTAGCCGCATCGTTGCTATCTAACAGATAGAGCTTAACCCTGCCCACTTGTACCTGCCAAGTGCGCAGCCACATCGACCAGCCGGGCAATTTGATTTCCAAGCGCAACCAATCCCCATTGGGTTTACGCAAAGGGATAATCGGCAATTGTCCTGGGTCGTTAT
>PLSG01000231.1 GCA_003164155.1 Parachlamydiaceae bacterium
AGTTTGCATAGAAACCTGAGGACTTAATGCGCTGACAAAGCGAGGGAAGAACCCAAATGGATCCGCATGGACCTGAAGAGAGTTAAATGCGCCGAAAGGCGACACGATATGGGCAAGGGCGCGCTGTACCAGTGCCTCGTCATGACTATCTTGCAGATGCTCACGATCATCTTTGGAGATCAATCCGGCTCGATAGGGATACAAGCCGGTAAATAGTTTTTTATAATCCCCCTCAATCTGTACGACGTCATGTTCGAGGATGGGTAGGGCCATGTCTTGCAATTTCTCGCGGAATTGCAGCAGAGCTTGCTTAGCCTGCTCCCCATCTGCATGACCAAAGGCTATTACCAGCCGGCCTGAAATATTCCCATCTTGCATCAATTCATTGGACAGCCGCATATTTTCGGTTTTGCCTTGCGGCAGCAAAGCCAACAAGTCAAACTGAATCTTACCTTCTGCAAACAATGTTTTGGCGTTATAGATTCCCAAAGAAATAATCACCGCCAGCCACACGAGGGCGCATAGATGGCACAATTTCCTATTCATCAAATAGCTCCTGCATCTGTGGAGAGGCACTTTTTGCGAAGGCATGACCGCTTACGTCGATTTCATCGCGATCACCACTTGGACGAGAAATTGTGATGTGCGTTATGTGTGCATGGCCTTCTACTGTGATGGATTTAATAAAGCTTTTCACTCGCGCATGTTGAGGAGTCAAACGAATCTTCCACGGGTTGTGGCTGGCAGACACGTCTTCAATAGTAAAGCCTTTGATTTCCCTACCCTCTTGCATATTGAAAATACCAGCCATCACGTCGAACATAGAATTATCGCCGGCTTTGACCAGGGTTGTTTTGATTTTATTTTCCACTTGATACAAACCTGTTTTAGTGATCAGTATTGCGTGGGGAAAGGGTGCAGCGATAGACCACAACAGTCCCTTGCCATCCCATAAAATCATATGGCCTTCGGATTTTATCGGTTTAGGGATTCCATTGAGGTGGCGGTACTGGACAAAATTAGCCGTCAGCAAGCCACCCGGAGGCAGTGCTGCCGCTTGGCTGGGCATCGCTTGAACTTCAAGATTTAAACCCAAAAAAATCAATACATACACAATAAACTTTTTCACAAAATTTTCCACTCTAACACCTTTTATTATTCCTTATCTCTTATGAAATCAAATCAATTGCCTAACTTTTGTTATCAACACCTCAGGAGAGGCATATTGCATCTCCTGGTCGCTTGCCCGGACTGCCACCTGAATGGAATGCGCCTTTGTCAGGACTTCCAACGTTTCTATATGGAGAATGCGATACTCAATTTTGAGGCGATTTTCGTATTCAATTAAGCCGGCCTCTACAATAAATTCTTGGTGCAGTATCAAGGGGCGAATGTACTTGATGCGCAGGTCCACTACGGGCCACAGATATCCAGATTCCTGCATTTGTTTGACGTTGTAATGCAATTTATTGAGCAAAACTCTGCGGGCTTCTTCGAAAAATCGGGTGTAATGCCCATGCGAAACCACATTCATAGGATCTACATCGTAGAATTGCACAATCGCAGTGCTGCGGGCGGTGACTAAGGCCTGCATGCGTTCACTGAATTCAAATTCGCAGAGTTCTCGGAGTTCTCGGAGCCCTCTGAGTTCATTTCATACATGCACCAGGTGCGCCGCTGGATATGGGCGATGATATTGCGCAAACAATCTTCCAAGGGTACATCCTCAACTAAAAAGGGAATCATCAATTCTAGTTTCGATAGGAATAAACGCAGGTCTTCGGAATAGTTTTCGGAATTTAACACCCCTTGGCGTTCGCGCAAGCGCAAACCTTGAAGCGTGGCCAATAGGTGTGCGGCAGCCACCTGCTCACTCAGCTGCAAGACGCGCAAAGCATCGCGGGAGGCGATGGTTCCCATGCTGACTTTGTCCTGGTTATGGCNNATGGCTTTCGGTGGATCTAGAAAACACACTCGCCGGCATTGTGCCTTTTAAGGCCTCAGCTGCCCATGCGGAAGCTCCGATTTGCACCGCTTTCAATCCATGGTTTATGGAAGCTCGCAAACCTTCTACTCCCGAAAGATTAGCTGGAAGACCGTGATTGAACTTGGGATCGACCAGGGTTGCCAGCTGCCGATCCAGCAAATCTGCGATGTTGGCCACCAGAGTTTTGATGCTGTCCATCACAAAGGCGATATGTCCGCCATAGAAATTGCCCCCATGCAGGACGCGCTTTTCTTCAGCGTCGATCAAGGGGTTATCATTGGCTGAATTAATTTCCGTTTCGATGATTGACTTAAAGACAGGCAGCATGTCGGCCAGCACTCCGATCACATGGGGTGCGCAGCGCGTAGAATAGCGATCTTGCAACCGCTCACCCCTGATCGGCGAATTTCCTAAATCATAGCGGATGAGGGCGGCCACAGCCGCCTGGCCAGGATGCGGCTTGGCTGAAAAGATGAACGCATCAAAATGTTCGGGATTGCCTCTTAGTGCCAGAGAAGTCATAGCTGTCAAGCGCGAGGATAAACCCACTAGATACTCCGCGCGGCAATAGACTTCCGTCGCCAGCGCAGTCATCACTGAAGTTCCATTCATCAATGCCAGCCCTTCCTTTGGGCGCAGAATGTAAGGCATTATGCCGAGCTCCTTAAAGACCTCTGCGGTGGGGCGACGCTCGCCTTGGTAGAGGACGTCGCGCTCCCCGACAATCACGGCCGCCACATAAGACAAAGGGGTTAGGTCACCGCTAGCTCCCACAGAGCCCTCACTGGGAATAATTGGCAAAATATCGCGGTTTATCAAGGTTTCTAGCATCTCCAGTAGCTCAACCGTGACTCCGGAAGCTCCACGGCACAAGGAGGCTAGGCGAACAGCTAGAACTGCCCGGGTCTGCGGCGCAGACAAAATATCTCCCAAGCCGCATCCATGAAAGCGCGTGAGGTGTAGAGGGAGCTCATGGACAAGTTCAAGTGGAACCGGACGCGTGACGCAATCGCCGTAACCGGTCGTCACACCATAGATATAGCCGTTGCAACGCAACAGATCCTCCAAGAAATCAGCACCTTTCTGGATTCTATTTCTAAAGCTAACCTCCTTGGACAAAACCAATTTAGCTTCACAGCGCGACAGTTGATCTATTTCTTTAATCGTCAGGAATGGATTGTTTCCTAAAATAACACTCATTGAGAACCCTTATATATAAAATAATTTTAAACTTTCTTCCAAAAATCGAAGAAATTGTACCACTGAAATGGGTATTTGGCACAAAAGGTCTCCAGATAGCGTGAATATTTGTGCACATATTCTATTATGCCAGCTTCTTTACGACCTCTTGGCAAGATGATTTCTTCGGCAAATAGCTCGNNCCAGAATATAGGGGCCTTGTGAAAAGGCAGCCTCAACACCTAAAAAAGGGACGAAAGTCACGCGAGGATTATCGGAAACAGGCGTGCGATCCGCTGCTACGGCCACCCAATCGCCATGTGCGATCCTATCTTTCAGAAACATAATTGTATCGATACCAATCTCGGTCACTTCGATTAAATTCAAATTTGACTGCGGATTAAAATAGGCCATCACGCGATTAAAGCGCTGGGCATTTTTAGAGTGCAGCAAAACATGCATTCGTTTTTTTTGATCATCGTGCTGAGAGCCCGACAAAACTCCATACTTCCGAGGTGACTGACCAACATGACACCGCCCTTGGGCCCGGTCATCACGCGTTGGATGTATTCAGAATCATCGCATTCAATGCTATGGGTGCTCACATGCCCACCCCAAGCGGCGAACTTATCTAGCAACATTTGAAAAAAACTCATAAAATGGCGCAAACCGTCGACAAAGGTGGGATGCCTCCCGGGGGATTTCAACTCAAAAGCTCGCTTTAGAAACTCTGAGGAAGCATGTCTTTGCTTGGAACCACTTAAGTAATAGTAGACCACCACCGGAGCGGCAATGATGGAACAAATGGTACGACCAAGCGTACGATAGCATATAGCCAGGACAACTACCCCCAAGATAGTGCCACGCTCGGACATATCCGACCAATTCACTTTCCGACCCTCGCCGCTGCGCTCAGCATCAAGGCAACTATAATCTGGACGACGCAACAAAACAGCAGGCAGCTTTGCCAGCATCGTAAAGACTAGCCGCGTGTGCATTTTTGTGATGCGCCAATTATCTTTAATTACATCAAAATTCGAAAAATTTTCTGCTGGATATGTCACCTTCACAGGATGAAACACCACGGGCGTACCATCCCAAAACATGCACACCATTATTTCGATATCAAAATCCATTCGCCGGCCGATGGACGATTTATGCATGCTGTCTAAAGCTGCCTGCACGGGGTAGATGCGAAATCCACACATGCTGTCACTGATCTTAAAAGATAGGGTTTCAATCCAAACCCAAAAGTGGGTAAGCCACCGACCTATCCTTCTGGCCAGAGGCATCGAAGCATCATAAACCGGTTTTCCACTTAACAAGACCTGCGGATTTCTTCTGGATATGTCCAGAAATACATCTAGATCATCCAGCGAGTGCTGTCCATCCGCGTCGATTTGAAAGGCATGCGTATAGCCCAGTGTATTTACCGCCTTGAGACCAGCTTCTAGCGCCGCACCTTTGCCTTCATTGACTAGCAGTCTCAATACCTGTACGCCATCTATATGGCCCATTGACTTTAAGGCTGCCTGAGTTTCTTGAGCGCTGCCATCATCCACAATAAAAACAGGTAATCCAGTCAGGCGCAGCCGCCGCACAATACAGGGAAGCTGGGTGTGGTGGTTGTAAGTGGGGATGAGCGCACATAATCTATATTTCACGAGAGGCTCCTCCGGAAAATGTCATTCTCCCCGAGGAATAAGATAATTCACCTGCCCTGTAGCTATACGACACCGAACATTTATCGCGATGGTATTCCAGGGATAAACAAACTTCATCATTTGGTTTTAAGAGGCGCGTGAATTTAATTTGATTGCCTTGCTTGACCCCGCCTTGCAAATTCAGATCGGCCTTTGCAAACTCTATGGCCCAATGCAGCTGAACCACTCCAGGTACAATGGGCATATTTTGGAAATGCCCTTCTAAATAAGCTAAATCATGCGGTATTTTGAGGTAATACTCGGCCGTGCTTTCAGAGACGACTTTCCTCAAAATGATGGGCAGGCGGACAGCTCCGAGGGCTGGTTTCCCTGGAGACGCAAAATAAGCTTTAAGCACTGACAGTGGACATTTGCCCTGCGCATTAACCGCCATAGCCTCAATGAAACGCCACTTACGCGGGATAACGACGGCATGAAAGTATAGACCCAGGGCATCTCGCAACAGACGGGTTAAGGCCACTTTTCCGGCCACTTTTAATTTTTCAAGCCCATGTTCTGACAATACAATCACCGCGCCAAGCTCTTCCCGATAACTCCTTTCAAGCACTACTACCGCGGCTTCCGCCACAAAAAGACTTTGGCGCAACTTATTTTCAATCTCGCTTAAGGCCACCCGCTTCCCCTCAACCTTCACTACCCGGTCTGCGCGTCCCAATAGATGAAAGGAGTCGTTATCCACCCAGGAGATTTGATCCTCTGTCTGGTAGCAGTCTGTGCCATGCATATAAGGAGACTTGACTCTTAGCTTATGATCAGGGCCATGGGATAATTCTACGCAATCAAACCGTTGCCAAGGAGTTTTTGACTGTGCTTGTGAGCGAAAAGCGATCCCTCCGGTTTCGGTGCTGCCATAGACTTCGATGGGCAATGATCCCAAGTATTTTTTGGACGCCATCGCCGCCTCATAAGATAAGGGAGCTCCGGAAGAAAATGTGTATCTGAAAGGTTGGGGATGGCATTCGTCCAAAACTAAAAATCGACCCAAGTGGGCTGGGCTGGAAATCAAGAAATCATCGGCACAACTTTTTCCCAGAAGATCTCCCCAATAGGTAAATGTGCGCCGCTCCATTTTGAAGCCACCGCATACCGGCCATAGCAATGAGTAGAGCAAGGCATACAAATGATGATGCGACACAGTTGATAAAAAACGCCCCTGTGCTCCTTCTCCTGCTCCTTCCCCCCAAAGCCTGTGTAAGACTTCCACTTCAGCCTCAAGTTGCCGCAATTTCTTTTCTACAGCTTTTGGTTTTCCTGTGGAACCGGACGTATAGAAAATCACCACCGCATGTTCCGGATCCAACGGCGCAAATTTAACCGGCACTGTGGCATCATAAGTGTGATGCATGCACATAAAAAAGCTGACGACAGGTTCCAATGCATTTTGATCGGTCAATAGCAAATCTCCCGGCTGCATAAGCTCATTCAATAATTCGGGGGTGTCAGACTGCGGCAAGACAACCGGCAGATCTGCATAAAGGGCGGCTAGAAATCCAGCCAAGAAATGTGCCCGATCTTCACTAATGATAAATACGCGTTTTGCGCCGGAATGCTTGATCCTATCTGCCGTAGCCGCTATATAATGGGGATAAGATACAAAATCAGCTGAATTCCAATATGCCTTCCAGAAATCATTTTCCCTGGCAGCTAGCAGTAGATGGCACGGAGTAAACGCTTGTTTGTTCATGCAGATTTTCCTATCTTATTTTTAAGCTTATTTTTGTAGTATCCACGGAATAAATACTCACCCCCCATCAATAATCCCATCAGAACATAGGAAATAAAACCGTTGTACAACAACCAGATAGCGCTATCTTGCAACATCACTGTAGCAAAAGAAATGCTGGCATTGAGCAGGCTAAATATCAGCCAAACTATACTCAGCTTGCGCGTATACTTAACGCCTTGGGCGTCGAGATCGGGTTCAACGAGTCTGGCAAATCGTTCGATGAGACTGGGCGGATAAAACAAGGACCATCCCAACAAAAATGCAAACGATAAGCTCATGATCACGGGATACATGAAGGTCGCCAAATAGCTATCCCAGAAAAACA
>PLSG01000005.1 GCA_003164155.1 Parachlamydiaceae bacterium
TGAAAGAAACACTCGCGAAGCGGTAAATGCTTTAGTTGATTTTGGAGCATTCAAAAAGACTCGTGGATTTCAGACATTTAATCCTAAGTATAATGGGCCATCAACATTCCATTTAGGACATGCTCTTTTCGAGACCGAAAAATTAAAAATACTTTGTGAGCAAATGCCAACACTTTATTGTTTTCTTCCTATTGTAATTGAGGCCCAAAAAGAGGGCTGGAAACCAGGGCAAAAGTTATCAACAAAGGGGGGCGTGCGTAGACGAGTTATCAACAAGATTAGGGGGGGCGCGCTAAGAAGTATTCTTAATAACAATCCTTATTGTTCTCTTCATCTTGATATTAGTCCTAAACTGGAATATGAAAAAGAACACACAGGCNNAAAATATTCCATCGAAGACGTTGGTAGAAATTCCTAAGCCATTTTTAAGCAATCTTCCCAAGAAACAAACACCACCCGAACAACAAACTTCATACGAAGAAAGAATTTCTCGTGCTGTAGCGACACTTACAAAAGAATTGTCTACACTAAGCACTAGCAAGTTGGAAGAATGGAAGATTCGTAAGTCAAAATCAGTTGTAGGAACTATGCAGCACGATATTTATGCTGGTATAGGCTTCCTGTAGCAAGAAAGTTAGTCCATGTTTGAAAAACAACCATCAATGGTCGAAAGTACCCCTGTAAAACAACCATGCATGGGCGAAAATCACCCCGGAAAACAACCATTTGTTATTAAGAACTGCTTTGGAAATGATACTTACACACCACCAATTAACCCATTTGCAGATCTTCAAGACCCGATGGAGCAACAGCAAGCAACAGAGATTAAGACCCAAAAAGTAAATCAACCAGTTAAATTTGCTGGTCCAGATTCGCCAATTTGGTCTACAACAAGCCCACAACGTGCAGGGCCATTACTGTGGTGGCAGAAAGATTCAGATAACCTAGATCCAGTTACGATATGGCATCGGGCCCATCCCATGTCCCCTGATTTTAAGGCTCCTAATGTTGACAATCGCCGAAAGAAGGACGACGCTGGTCCAAGAAAGCCAAGCTATGGGCGCTCGGCTGAGTGGTATGTTGAAAGCGATTAGGAGTTTAGATGAGAGAAAAAGAAACCGACGCCGTAATAACTGATTTTCAGGAAAAACTAAATAAAGAGTTTGAAAAGAAGCAGAAAGAGATTAAAAAACAAAAGGCAGATCCAAAAGAAAAAGCATTTTGGGATCACCTACAGCAATAAACCGGCAGACCGCGTCACGGTGGTGTTGAACGCCATGATATGTGGGTAAGGAGTGAACCATGGTTAAATTTGACTGTGGTTCAACGAAAGTAGAGGGTAGGTGAAAGACATTAAAACAAAAGAAAACGTGCAACTAAAGTCAAATTTGATACGTGAAACAATAAATCCATGGTTGAATATAGGTGACTCTGCGTATTATACGGTAGACTCAATACCACTAAGTCTCAAACGCCCCCGCTTTGGACTCGGAAAAGTCTATGATAGTCAGAAGCGTGAAAAGTATGGCGTTCAGTTACAACTTAAAAGCCAACATGATTATGTACTTCCCTTTGATGGGCCACTTAAACTTGAAGTAACTTTTTTTATGCCCTTACCGCAACGACTTCGTAGAAAACACCACACAGGTTCTTATCCTCCGCATCACGTTAAACCAGATATTGACAACCTGGTAAAGTTTATTTTAGATTGTGCCAATGGTATAATCTTCTGTGACGACGCTCTTATATCCTGTCTTGTTGCGCATAAGAGATATAGCGAAGTTCCCAGGACTGAGTTCTCGATAACCCGATTGGAGCCAGATGGAACTAATAGTATTACCCAAAAAGCTTAATGATCAGTATAAGTTTATCGATGCTCTTGAAGAATTCGTTTACGAAAACCCAAAAGAGATGGATTTTTTAAGTTTGCTTGAAAAGAAACGAATATCCGGCAGAAAACTAAGACTACTTGCTCAAAATAATGATTACGTTGCTGAAAAAATAGAAAATATCAAAGAAGTTATGTCGGGCCGTTGGCTTAAAGCATGGACTGAAAGAGATTCAGATCATCGCGAAAAACCAGCTGGTGACATGTTTCGTTATTATAATCGTGAATATGACGCATTTGTAAAGGCTATTGGTACAGCTGCAATACTGGCAAATGTGGAACGAGCACAACAACGATCAGTAATAAATGTAATTTCAGATCCAGTTGAAAGAACAGAAGCAGTAAAGGCATGGAAAGAAAGTCAACTACTCTCGACTAAAGTCGAAAGCTTGTAACTGAATTTTAGAATTCGCTACAATAGGCTGGTTGACAGGCAGCCCGGGTGCATAGCCATTGGCGATACACCACTTGTCTGAAATATTTCTAGCAGCATTGAGATCGGCATTCAAGGTAAGTCCACACGAACAGGAGTAAAGAGATTGGCTTTTTCTATTTGCTTTAAGCACGATATTACATTGAGAACATGTTTGAGACGTGTAATGCGGATCAACATATTCGACATAGATTCCACGCGACTCGGCACCATAGTTAATCGCGTTTTCAACACGCTTAAAGCTCCATCTTCCCATATGAGCTCTCTGTTTTTTGCGCACCTGTCCCTTTTCTCCGCATCGCTTTCTTATGTTGGTCAATTGCTCAAGAACTATGGTATCTCCAGGCTGAAGACCAGAAAGCAATTCTTTTGCTACGATGTGATCACAATTTCCCTTAAACCGTTTCAATCTGCCAGCAGACTTCTTAAGATGTCTCTTTGCAGATGGTGTGCCTGCGGATTGCAATTTCGACATGCACGAAAGAATCTTTCTTTCGTGCTCTTTCCACTCTCGTTCTCCTATAAATCTATTATCAGAGGACACAACTGCTCGTTTTATTCCCCTATCAACTCCAATTATTTTTCCATTTCTTGCTGGCTTAACTATCTCTTTTTCAAAAATCAACCTCAGAACCCATTTGCCTTTTCTATTAATTCCTATTTCACCAGCCTTACAATCCCAGTCGCTATACCTTCGAGCATGTTTGTGCCAAACCAAAGGAATTTTTATTCTTCCATGTTGAGTTGCAATAGAAGCTATTTTTCTGGGCTTGTCAAACGAAAGAGTTCTTGCATCCAAACGAATTTGAACGCTTTTAAGCTCGGGCTTGGATACCGTTCTTCCTTTTTTCGAAAGCTTTTTTGCTGCCTTAACATTTTCTACTGCTCTATTTCTCGCCGAGCAAAGATATTGCGATTTAAGACCAAGTTTTGCCTTCAATGGCGCATAGACTTTTTTGTGAAGATTTATGGCAGAAAGATTTTCCATTTCCCATGCAACATCAATGCAATGTTGCTGCGCTTCTTTATAAAGCTGCGCAGTTTTGGCAAGGGCTTCTGCTTGCCTTGCATCTGGAAATATCGGGAAAACAACCGTTCTCTGAACCATCTATCCCCACGATTTGAAGTGTGTCACCATCTCAACATCTTTTTTGATTGTATCAATTTTATAGCTTGCGCCGTCCGAGCAAAATTGAGGCGGCAGCTAGCGCCTAGGCTAACATTTATGGTGCTTAATTCAAGCTTTTTAGTGTGGTTTTGTTATTGTATAACTAAGGAAAAAGACGCCTTCCTCCCTCGACTAAAGTCGAAGGTTTCCGGCGTTAGGAGAACTCTATGAAGCTAGATCCGGAATCACTAGTCTACCTGAATAAGAGCTTTAAGCTGAGAGAGTATCAAAAGCCTATTTATGATGCTTTAGTTAATGAAAAATTTAAACGTGTAATAGCCATATGGCCAAGACGCGCTGGAAAAGATATAGTTGCTTTTAATTATACCCTTAAAGCCGCCCTAGATACCGTAGGAGTCTATTTTTATATTTTCCCGACATTTTCTCAAGCTCGTCGCGTAATATGGGATTCCATAACTTCATCTGAAGGAAAACGCTTCTCAGACTTCATACCTCCTAGACTTCTTGCTGGAACGAATTCATCAGAACTCAAATACACACTTGCCAATGGATCTATAATCCAACTTATAGGATCTGACAACATAGACTCAATAGTGGGTACCAATCCTAGAGGTTGTGTATTCTCTGAGTTTGCTTTACAGGATCCACGTGCCTATCAGTTCCTTCGACCAGCCTTAACTCATAATGACGGATGGTGCCTATTTATCA
>PLSG01000327.1 GCA_003164155.1 Parachlamydiaceae bacterium
TAAAAAGTTGCGCAATATGCCATTCTTTAATATAAGGGTTAAGATAAGAAGTTAAACGATCGTAGATGCTCGGCTTATTCAGATGATAGTCATTGAATCGGACTATCAGTTTAGGAATTTCTGAATATTGTTCAAGGAACTGCTCTATTATCTGGATTTTATGCGAGCTTAGAGCAAAATGAGGGGAATGGGCATATTGTCGCACAAATGAAAGCAAACTCTGCCTGATAGGCACATTGAATTTTTTAAGTTGGTTTTTAAAGTCTATCGCAGAAGAGCTGTTTGCGTATTTTTTAAGATTCATCAGGAGCATAGCACAAGCGTTAATCCGGACATAGCAAGCCTCATGGCTTTGATCGCCGGTAACCTCTTCTGCAAGGGCAATCTCTTCAATTAAACTCACCTCTTCTTTGGAATACATTTGCAAGGACACCGAGCGCCCTTTCATAAACTTTTGCGCAGCGGTGTAGTCGCGCTGCAGCAAATACAAGAAACTCAACATAAGCCGCCCTGTACGACTTTTACTTTTCAAGTGACCATCGGCAGTCATATCAAAAGTAAAGTAATTCGACGGTTCTGCAAAGGATTTTTGGATGGGTGTGATCATATCAGATAGACTCCATGCACCCTCATATCGCCCGGCATGATGAGGCACAAGCACCTTTCTTTTGCCTGCTTTATTTTCGAGCACGAGGAAAAAAGAGAGCCTCTTCAGCTGATAGCATGCTTGCTTAGTGGCCAGATAAAAACCAGCAAAGGGAGCGTCGCCCATGAACTTTCTATGGTCCGGCCCATCCTTTTCAGCTTTCTCAGACTGCTCCTGCGGATCTAGAGTGAAAGTGAGTCCAAATCTAGGAAATTCAATTACGGTTTCTCTGTTGCGCTCGTCTTTCCATATGAGATAGCTATCATCAAAATTCAAGAAGTTGGGATAAGTATCATCTCTTTGAGCCAAAGAAAGACGGCTGCTGCAGACTTTCCCCTCGCCATCAGCAACTCTATGCAATGTCAACTTTCCGTCCAGTCTCTCCTTTGGCAAGATTCTTTTCGACTTGCCTTTAGATTTTAAAGCTAAAGGCGCGGCGAGTTTTATTACGCCTTCGTAGCGGATTATACCCAGGGATTTATCCAAGAAATAATATTTAGACGTAGCATTTGAAGATTCAGATGTATCGCTTGATGGTAATGCCCACACATGACAAGTCATTAAAATAGACGGCGCATTTTTCAACATGTCTCTCCATCTTTCAGAATCGGCATAATCGCACCAGATACCTCTAATCTTCTTCTGATAATCTCCGCTTCCAAACGGCAAACTGATCAGGCGATTTTCATAGTTAGATGCATCGAAAAAATTATAAAAACGACCATCCCTACAGGTTATGCGCGTTAAAATCGAAGGGTCGGGAAATAGTTTTTTGAAGACAGGTTGGGCGAGAATGTCATCTGCAAAAAAAGCGTCCAGCATGCTTTGTCGGTAAATCCGCCCTGCCGCAAAATCGATCGAAAAGGCATTTCCTTCACTTGAAACGATAGGAAAGTTTGCAAAATCCCATTTCAAAGTCTCACCTACGGCACTTGAAAGCAATTTTGCCAATACATCAGATTGCTGAGTATCGAGCCATTTTAGCTTTAAGTAGACTAGCAAACGATCTAAAGCCCTCTGAAGATCAAATTCCAACAAGGGATTTTGACATTTTGGACCGTTGAGAAAGGAAAGGGCAAAAAAACTTTTTATGATATGCGATAAACCGGTTTCATCAAGTTCTGTTTTTTTCACCAACTCAACAATATTATCTCGAGCCAAAATGGCGCGATCTTGAGAACTTCTAATCATCTTATCCAATATGCTGAACTCGGAGACAACCGAAGGAAACAAATTGCTTAGCTTATGGAGTGTTTCATCTTTGGTTTGGGAAGATGTAAACAGGCTGTGACTTTTGAAAATTTGGCTCAATCTCAAAAAAAAGCACGCCGTAGGAAGATCCTTGATTTCCTGTGCATAGGCATAGCCATCTTGTACAAAAGAAACCAAGACCTGTGCAAACCCCGGATTTTCTACTAAGGTCTTATGCAATAAGCCCGGTTCAAAAAGGTGTAGTTGAAAAATCGTTTGAAAGTCGGTATGGCTTAAAAAAGGAAGATGTGCTTTAAAATATGCCACCAGATTGAATATCTGCAGTGGCTTAGCTACGCTTCTGACAATATAGCGCAGGGCCCAGTAAATTTCCGTTTTCTCCGAGACGATGCTATTTTGCGAAAATTGATTGAGCATATGCGTATTTGGATCGGAAATCTTACGATAATTAATAGTTTCGACGCAAAGAGATCTATCTACAAAGTAGGGATAACTATCCCAACCTAAATCTAAACGGATATCCACAGAGGCGCCTTGTCCCCTCCAACTAGACATGAAATCGCTCCGCATCCATTTTATTTCGATACTTACAGGCTGGGTAGGCCCTTTCAAATGCCAGCTTTTATCGATAGAGAATGATACAATACTGCTTTTTAAATCGAAAACCTGAGATTCAGGTGTTAAATAATTCGTCCATAATGAATTACTGCGTAAGGCAAAGTAAGTTAAGTAGGCTTGCTTTTTCAAAGCACACAAAACTACCGGCAGCATTGTACCTTCTAAATCCGTCATGGCATAGGCGATTATAGCGGTCTCCTTAGGCGGTAACCCTTTATCCTTTAAACTCTCTTCTGGAGATTTCTCAGATAAGCGCATTTTAAGCAGAACTTCGCTTATCATCTTTTTAATCTTAGGATGGGAATCGAGATAGCGTTTTGCAAAGGCTACCTCATATCCCAAAAAGTCTGTGCCTCGAAGGTCTTTTTCTGCCACCTCGGCAATTGGACCATCTTTTTCTATCTGAGGATCCTCGCCGAACATCCCCCCCTTAAATGCCTCCATATCCCCTGAGAGCAGCTTTTGAATAGCCACCAGTTCTGCACTGCGCTCGGGTGAGAGGGTAACCATAAAAGGGTTGGTTAATAACTCTTCGCCTTCCTTTGAATCTCCGGCAAAGATAAAGCCGCGCTTATCGATGCGTATATCTTTCTCTTCTGAAGGAAGTTGACGCAAGAGTTTGATCTGCAGCGCCATGTTTCTTTGCATGAAATATCTGGCCCAGAATCTTTTTCCCTCCACTCGAGAAAGCGAGAGCGAAGTCTCCATAAATACATGGCCCAGATCCGCTATCTGCTTTATACAAGTTTCGAGATCGTGAGAGGGAATACGCATCCAATAATCGCTTTGAAGGGGCGGCATAGTACCGAAAATATCGCATACGAAAGTGTGCATTTCAGCCTGCAAAACTGAGGGATGCGCGCTGCTTAAAAGCTCGCTGCTGCCATGCCTAAGTGGGAAACGCATCTTTTCAATGAATTCAATCAAACTCTGAAAAGTTGCTCTGGCTTGGGCTGGCCCCCCTTCCAAATTCCAAACGGGAATTCCCAAGCATCTTTTGGACTTGAGTGCCGAAACACCCTCCTGCCAGGTATTTCTAGAAGGGTTAAGAATAGGTCTTTGGGAAACAGAAATGCTTGCAGCATCGATTTTGCCGAGCATAATGGGTGGACATGCGCGCTCAAAATTTTCTCGGCACCATCTGATAGTTTTATTTACATCCTCGACTACCGTGGACAAAAGAGAGTGCATCAGCTTACCATCTTTTTCCAACAGCCACCCTTTGCGCAGCCCTCGATTTAGCAGTCTGGCGCATTGGCGTATGCTATGCAAAAAGAAGTCTGCTACCGCTATTTTATTCCTTATAAAAGATTGATTTATATTGGAAGTCTGAGTTTTTTCTTGGGTCATGGCATGGTAGTCTTTCAAAATGCGTGCATAGAGATGCACCCTCAGCTGTCCATAGACCTCAGCATTCATCTGGCTGCGTAAAAAAGCTAGTAAAACGCTCACACCGCACGTACCCGCGACTTGAGACACAATAAAAGAGGGGGGGACTCTATCTCTAACCACAAATTGAGCTTCCTCCTTATCTAAAAACTCGGGCTTGAGAGCTTTTAAAAAACCTTCATAGATTATCGAAGCGCTATATTTGTGATCATCAGGCTTGAATCTTAAATCGTAATAGATGCTCCAGATGTCAGGATGCGCAATGACTTCTCCTCGAATGTGGTCTAAGCGTAGGCATGCAGCACATTTTTTTTTCAGCCCATCGATTACAGCATCATGGTAATCTAGACCATCTCCGGTGTTATATATATGCATGCTAAACATGTTCTGGTGGCTTGGCGCATCCACTTGCCGCATAACTTGATAAAGCATAGCATGGCCCGTAGGATTGCCCGTCCATCCGCCAAGCAGAAACAAAGATTGACCGGGAGCCATTCCTTGGATTTTCTTAGCCATCTTATCGGCAAACACTTTTTTTTCACTCTTGGTATTTGAAGGTAAGAGCTTTTCAAACCGATTTTTGGCAGCCTTAGTCTTTAAAGTCAGGCTTTGCATTTCCTTTAAAGTGAGACTTCTAGCTTTATCGCCCACCGCCTGGCAAAGCGCTTCGGTTTCCAAAATATCGCGCCAGGCCCCATCAATGTTCTTTATATCCATCCTTCCACGCAAGTGCGCCGCCTCATTGGCCAGCACATCTTGCAGGAAGTGCACAATGTCGTCATAGGATTTTATACCCTCTAGCGCCTCGCCTTCCAAAGAAGCTCCGCTGATAAAAGCATGTCCTAAAAGATGGGCAAGCAAGTTATGGGATACTTTATAGGGGCGCTTTATGTAGGGAGCACGCACGACCGCTTCTAGCTTGGCTTCTTTCTCCTCATCTTCTGCAGGTCTTAGCCCTTCACTAATGCCCAAAGAACTTTCAGGAGAAATGGATGACGAAGTGCCAAAATTTATTTCAGGCATCTCCGCTTGTAAAGTAGCCCGCATATCCATCTTTTCCAGGGCAAGACGGATGGCTTGATCTTTAATGGAGATATCGTCCACTAGAAATTGAATGTTTTCACGGCTTAAGCTGTAATCACCCACCTGTTCTAGCTGGGAAAAATAGTTTAAGATTAAGTCGTATATATTTTTTTTTGTCGTCGAGAGGATGGGCAACTCACTCCTGCATGAGGCGCGCAAAATATAGGCTCTGAGCACAAGGGCGCTAAATCTCACATCCTTGTCGGGAATAGCCTGACATAAGTCAATTAAGCGATCGAGCCCATGAATTAGTTTGTGAATGTCTTCAGGCTTATTTTGATGAGCTATTTCTTCTTGTTTTTTCAAAATTCTATAGGCATCCCAATAGTTTTGTTGTGCCAAATGCAGGTATGCCAAATACAGATTATTCTCTACAGCATGGTGACTGAGCTTCCCCCGCTC
>PLSG01000251.1 GCA_003164155.1 Parachlamydiaceae bacterium
GACAGTCGTATGCCATGGCGCCAAATAGGTATAGGGGATGGGCGGCTTTAAGCACAATGGGCAAAAGCTCGCGGCGCACCTGGCCGAGCAACAGAGGATAATGCAAGCTTTCTGGAGCCGGCGGCTTTCCCCGCGCTTTCAGCAAAGCCGGATCGAGGATGTCGCTGTACACCAGCTGATCGGCTAGCAGCCCATCAAAATCAGCGTAAGTCCAGTCACTTTTTTCAAAGAGGCTAGCAAATCTCTCCACTTTGGCGCTTTGCTCCTCCGCGGAATCTTGGCGCTTTCCCTTCTTATACGCATGGCGCTGAGCCTGAAAATCCTCGACAATTTTATGGGCCGACAAGCCTTGAAAGACCGGCTGCTGCAGCGCAGCTACGAAAGCCTCAAAAAGGGCCTGGAAATAGAGGGGTGGGACAACGTCCGTGCCTGAGGTGATGACTTTGGAAAGAGCGCTTTCCAAGCTTTCGATATCCTGGCTATAATATTTTAAGAGGATCTTTAGTTGTTCTGGACTATATTTTTCAGGCGTGGCTTCGGTGCGGAAAAAATCGCGGATCACATGTGTGATATTGCCTGGGGAAAGCGCATCCCCCTCTTCTGAAGTCGTGAAATTGAAATCCCCCTCAAAGACATTATCGCTTAAAGCCCGCGCGCAAAAGGCATGTATGGTAAAAATCTTAGCTTCATCGAAACAAAATAGGGCGTATTCGAGCCGCCGCCTGGCTTGGGCCACAGCGTCTGGTCCAGCTTCGAGATAGGCTAGCAGATAATCGGGCAGAACAGCGCCATCGGCTAAGCCTGCGCTCAACCCATCGAAAGCTTTTTGAATGGCTGCGCGCACCCGCGCTTTTAGATCGCGCGTGGCAGCGCGCGTAAAGGTCACTACCAAAATTTGATCTAGGGTAGCCGGCACATCAGACTCGCCAGCTTCCAACAGCAGACGCGTCACAATATTCTCAATGGAGAAGGTTTTGCCGGTTCCGGCTGAGGCCTCGAGAAAATAGTTGCGGTGTATATTTACACGGCGCTCAAGTACTTCAAAAGACGACATGTGGCAAACTCACAAGTATTCACATCCTATAGTATTCCCATCCATTCTGAGAACATCCCCTAAAAAGGTACCTCATTGCCCACTTTTTGGGAATGCGTTATTTGCTATGAGCGCCAAATCCAATTGGATTCCTTAGACTTCTTGCATCACACAAAGAAAAACGCAAAGACGCAAAGGCGCAAAGACGCTTTATAAGGCGTTGGCTACCCTATGAATACCGTCTTTTATGCATACCTGGCCAAAATTGATAAGAAGTCCAAGCTTCATACCTGTTAGTCGAAGGTAAGTCAGAAGTTGTGCTTGATGGATAGCATGTTCTTTCTCTGTAGCCTTGACCTCTATGATCACCCTGTTCTCCACAAGAATGTCAAGGCATAATGATTCTCTAACAACTGTGTTTTTGTATTTTACGGGAACGATGAGTTGTTTTTTGAAATGTAAACCTCTTAGCATCAGCTCGTGGCATAAGGAACTTTCGTAAATACTTTCTAATAACCCGGGCCCCCCAAGGATTCTATGAACCTCAATTGCGGCTCCAATAATCTTATGTGAAATTTCATTTTCCATTCTTTGCGCCTTTGCGTCTTTGCGTTTCACTTTAGAAATTTAATGATGTGAAGGAAATCCAACGGGATTTTACCATCATAGGTTTTTTGCTATTTTGGAAAAGAAAAACATGCTAGACTGAGTGTTTGATCATCATAAAAGTTAGGGAGAAAGTCGATCATGCCCTCCACAGTTAAAGCTCGCCTCACCGGATTAGGCTCTTATTTACCGGCTAAGGTTCTTTCAAATCACGATTTAGAAAAGCTCATAGAAACATCTGACGAATGGATAACCTCCCGCACGGGCATAAAAGAACGCCGGATAGCCAATTCGCGCGAAACACCCTCTCATATGGGTACAGAAGCCGCACTCATAGCCATAGAAGCCGCACACCTGACCGTCGCAGATATCGGACTGATCCTAGTGGCCACCAGTACCCCCGACTACCGGGTACCAGCCACGGCCACGCTAATCCAATCCCAGCTAAAAGCGACTAATATTCCGGCTTTTGACATTCAAGCCGCCTGTACGGGCTACATCTATGCCCTATCCATCGCCAAAGCTTATGTTGAATCCGGCATGTACAACCATATCCTAGTGGTAGCAACGGAAAAGATGTCCAGCATCACGAACTACGAAGACCGCAACACCTGCATCCTCTTTGGCGACGGAGCCAGTGCTGCAGTAGTATCTTCCAAGGGCAAGGGTCTATCTATAGAAACCATCTCTTTGGGCGCCGACGGCGATTGCGCACACCTCATCCAAATCCCGGCCGGCGGAGCAAAAGAGCCCATCACAGAGCTCAGCCTGGAAAAAAAGCATCAGTATCTCAAAATGGAAGGCAAGACAACTTTTAAACACGCCGTAAGGCGCATGGACAACGCTATAGACGAATGCTTTAAAAAATCGCACATCAAAGAAGATGAAATCAGCTGGATTGTACCGCACCAAGCCAATATCCGCATTCTAGAGGCCTTGGCCGAATATACCCACCATTCTATGGACAAGGTCTATAAAACTATTCACAAATACGGAAACACCTCCGCCTCGAGTATTGGAATTGCCCTCGATGAATTGATGCAGCAAGAACACATTAAACATGGCGAGCACCTCTTATTAGTTGCTTTTGGCGCCGGCTTGACTTGGGGAGCCGCCATACTCACTAAACAGTCTCACTAAAAAAGTAGGTAGCATTATGACTCAACCCTCCAAAATTGCTTTTCTATTTCCCGGACAAGGTGCGCAAACTCCCGGCATGGGCAAAGACTTTGCCGATGCATTCCCCGAAGCCAGACAAGTTTTTGAAGAGGCCGACGATATATTGCAATACAAACTCTCCAAAATTATCTTCGAAGGACCGGAGGAGCTCTTAAAGACCACCCAAAATAGCCAGACGGGTATCTACGTCAACAGCATTGCCATCTTAAAAGTCTTGCAAAAGATCTATCCCGAACTGCAGCCCTATGTGTGTGCGGGACTTAGCTTGGGAGAATATACGGCCTTGACGGCTTCTGGAAGACTCCCCTTCAAGGAATGCCTCTCTTTAGTGGAAAAGCGCAGTCGCTTTATGAACGATGCCTGCGAAAAAAACAAAGGCACCATGGCCGTGATCATAGGCATGACCCCCGAGCAAGTGGATGCTTTTGTTTTGGAAATGCACATGCCCAATGAACTTTGGGTGGCCAACTACAACTGTCCCGGACAAGTCGTGATTTCAGGCACCTTCGCGGCAGTTGCCAAGGCCTCGGCCTTGGCTCCTTCCAAAGGCGCCACCCAAGTGGTGAGCTTAAAGGTGCACGGAGCTTTCCATAGCGGCTTAATGAAAGAGGCCGAAGGGCTGCTAGCCCCTTATGTCGATGCGGCACCTTTGCAAGACAGCACGGTGGGCTTTGTCTCCAATGTCACCGGCGATTTCGCTTCTGATTTAGCCACTGTTCGGAGCAACTTAAAAACTCAGGTTACGCATGCCGTGCGCTGGGAGCAAGGCATACTGGCCATGGAGAAGCACAATATCGATTTATACATAGAAATCGGCTGCGGCAACACCTTATCTGGCATGAACAAGCGTATCAAAGTAAAAAACCCCTCCATTGGCTTACAAAAAATGACCCAGCTGCCTCTGATAGAAAAAACTATGTCTCAAGCTTTGGGCAGATAAGAAACTGGTCAGATCCCTCCGGAGGAACCGAAGTGGATCTGACCTGAAATTTCCAGATAACGAACATAAGCCTATAAGCTTTTGTATTTTTCGGATTAGTAAAGTTAATTTTTATCCTACATTTTGTCACCTCCCCACGGTTCCTCCGGGGGATGTGACCAGTTACAACTATAAGGTTTAAGCGTGAATCAGCAGCTTTTACACAACCAAACGGCCATCATCACAGGTGGCAACGCCGGCCTTGGCAAGGCCATCGCGCTTAAATTTGCCGAACAAGGTGCCCGAGTGGCCATTTTTGGCACAAACCTGGAAAAAGGCGCTCAGGTCGTTGAAGAGATCAATCAAAGAAGTTCCGCCGCCCAGGCCAGCTTCTTTCAGGTGGATGTCTCGCAAACCAAAGCGGTCGATGAAGCCATCCATGCAGTCACAGCCCAATGGGGCCCAGTCAGCATCTTGGTCAATAACGCGGGAATCACTCGCGACCAACTGCTCATGAAGATGACCGAAGAGGACTGGGATCGCGTTTTCAGCGTCAACACAAAATCGTGCTTCAACACATGCCGCGCCTTAGTGCGCTCCATGCTCAAGGCCCGCAAAGGCAAAATCATCAATGTGGCCTCTGTAGTTGGTTTGACCGGCAATGCCGGCCAAACCAACTATGCCGCCTCTAAAGCGGCTATCATAGGCTTCACAAAGGCTTTAGCCAAAGAACTCGCCTCGCGAAATATCTGCGTCAATTGCATCGCCCCAGGTTATATAGATACGCAAATGACTGCTGCATTGCAAGAAACACAAAAAAATGCTATCCTAAGTCAGATTCCGTTAGGACGAATGGGATGTCCTGAAGACATTGCGCATGCCGCCTGCTTTTTGGCGTCCCCCCTATCTGACTATATTACCGGGCAAACCATCGCTATTGATGGCGGCATGGTTATGCAATAGGCATCGCAATTGGCTAGTACATCATGTCGATTAAATTGCCTGTCTGGCCTGCGCGAAAGCTCCCGCGATTGAGCGATCGCAAATGGGTCNNCCATTTGCGATCGCTCAATCGCGGGGCTTTGGCGCGGCCAGACAGGCAATTTAATTGACATGATGTACTAGAGCCCAAAACAAAAATTTGATAAGTTATCATATAACTCGACTCAAGAAGTCATTAAGTCGAGATAAGCTTAAGTAACAGGAAAAAGGAAATCTTATGACATTAGAACAAGAAGTAATCGATATTGTGGTAGAACAGTTGGGCGTCGACAAGAACGATGTAGATATGTCCAAGTCTTTCATCGAAGAACTCAACGCCGATTCGTTGGATCTCACCGAACTCATCATGACCTTAGAAGAGCGCTTTGGATTTGAGATTTCTGAAGAAGAAGCTGAAAAATTGAAAACAGTGGGCGATGTGGTAAGCTACATCAAACAACGCCAAGAAGCCACAGCTAAATAGGCTTAGATCAAATCTAAAAAGCAGACTTTTGAAAGATTTTTTGGGCGAAGCTAAAAAACATAAAAACGG
>PLSG01000365.1 GCA_003164155.1 Parachlamydiaceae bacterium
TCGACCGAAAAGGTGAATAAGGCCGCAAAAGTCGACTCATTAAAAATGAAGGCGAAGTAATTGTGAATTTGCTATCAGCCCGATCGCTGTCTGCCCCTAGATACCGGAAAGAATACGACTTCGTCACCCAATTCTTTCCAGTTCAAGTCGCCCAGTCCATCGATCAGCAGGTGCTGACAGACCAAGAATTTTCAGACAAATACGAGAATATTGATTAGCAACTTGGGTTACTAGCTACATTGTACTAGATGCTTTGCGCATCTTCTCTGGCTAATTGATCCACTTCTAGAATGTGCTCTAAAGAAACATCTAGAGAATTTTGATAGCTATGCATGAGCTTTTCCAATTTTTCACTGATTCCAAACCAGTCGATTTCTCGCTTTAAAAAGCGGCTCACCAAAATTTCGTTGGCTGCATTCATATAGCAGGGCAAGGTCCCTCCTCCTTGCAGTGCTGCATAGGCTAAGTCTAGGCAGCGAAATTTAGCGGTGTCTGGTTGGTAGAAGTCTAACCTTGAGTTTTTGACAAAATCATAGGGTTTCAAGACCCCTTGATGGCGCTCTGGGTAGGTCATGGCATATTGGATGGGGATGACCATGTCGGGCTCGCACATCTGCGCCATGATGGTTCCGTCGATAAACTCGACCATGCTGTGGATCTTCTGCTGGGGGTGGACGATGACTTCAATTTGATTTGGTTTTACGCCAAAGAGCCAATAGGCTTCGATTACTTCAAGCCCTTTATTCATCAAGGTTGAAGAATCAATGGTCACTTTAGCGCCCATGGAGAAATTCGGATGCTTCAGGGCTTGCTCAACGGTCACTTGTTTTAATCTCTCTGTCTCCCATTCGCGGAATGGGCCGCCTGAACTTGTCAAAAGAAGGCGGTGGATGGCATTTGGGTTTTCGCGGTGCAGGCATTGGAATATGGCATTGTGCTCACTGTCGACGGGTATTAAGGCCACGCCGTGCTTTTTGGCCAAAGGCATTATATATGCTCCGCCAGCCACTAACACTTCTTTGTTGGCCAATGCTATGGTCTTTCCTGCCTCTATCGCCACGGCGGTGGGCATCAGGCCGGCGGCTCCCACAATGGCGGCCACCACCGTTTCGGCGGAGTGGTATGCAGCGGCTTCACACAGGCCTTCCATGCCGCCCACGATATGCATATGGGGCAGGCGTTTCTTCAACTCCAAGGCTTTGGCTTTATCAAATACGGCGATAAGCTTTGGAGAGAACTCTAAGGCTTGCTGTTCTAGAAGGTCGATATTTTCCCGGGCCGCTAATGCCACAATTTCAATTTTGTTTTTGAGATGCGAAGCGATCTTTAATACATTTTTTCCAATTGAACCGGTGCTGCCGAGTAAGGAAATTTTTTTGCGCATGTGGTCTCCTGTTATTCTTGCCCAGATCCTAAACATTGGCGAGTTTACACTAGGGGGGATATAAAGTCAGCTGAACATTTCTTGGGTCATTCCTCAGGCCTGCTAAAATCGCGAAGGGATATATTATCTATAGCGCTATTTTCGAGATCATCCACCTGGCTTTTGCTTGCAAATATTGAGTTTGCCTATTAAGCTCACTGTCTCACAGGTCAGATTTTCCGGGAAGGTCTGGGAAGGAGCTGAACAGTTACAAATTTATAAGGGATCGATGGGCATTCTACCCTCTGCGGAATGGAAAGTATATATTATCCAAACAAAGTCGGGAATGCTCTATACCGGGATTACCAATGATTTGGAGCGGCGCTTTAAGCACCATCAGCTGTCAAAGAAAGGGGCGCGCTTTTTTCATTTCTCAAGCCCTGAGCAAGTGGTGTTCAGCGAGTCTCATCCTAATCGTTCGCAGGCCACTAAGCGCGAGATCGCGATCAAGAAGCTGAGTCGTTTAGATAAACTTGCTTTAATTCAGTCACAAACTTCGGCTAAGGGCACGTGTGATAATTAGGCCACTCAATGGGATCGCACCAAAGTAAGTGGCAACATGCGCTACCGGCTGAGGTATCTGCTTGCAGATATTTCAGCCGGGCAGCGAATTTCTTGCTCAAAAAATCATAAAATTGAGATCAACCCGAGGGCATCCGAACCCTTGGGCAAGATTATGCCAAAACCAATACAGTCGCGCTTCTATTTGAGGGTAAGTCGTCAAAACCCCTGCAAATTAATTGGAGCACACTAACTAATACAGTAGAAGCATAGATGTCGATGCGTCTAGCAAAATAGGCTCCACCTACGACGTTTGCCGCTGCAAAAGAAATGGCAAATCGAGGAATCATATAATACCAGGGCTGTCTATTGGAAGAGCCAGTTTGTGCTTCTGCTAGTTTAGAAAATACAATGTTCGTTGCTGCAAATACCAACGAGGCTGTGGCCGCTAAAGCTGCCGATGCCCCTAGGGCTGCCATGGTTGTTCCTCCAAAAATGAATGTGAGCGAAGTTGAAATCACTACACTTTCCACTGCGCATCGCTTGGTATTGGCAGGCAATAGGTTAAGGGTTTCTTTGACACCATCAAAAAAACGATTTAGGAAGGGGGAATAGGTTGTTGAAACGCTCATTTATAAACTCCTTGATGACTTTTTTTAAAAATAGATTTGAATAAGGTGTTCGCAACTGTTCAGATCCACCTTGAGGGGGATCTGAATAGTGAAGTGGATGGCTTTGTTTAGA
>PLSG01000532.1 GCA_003164155.1 Parachlamydiaceae bacterium
AAAGAAACACACAAAGAACGCAAAGCACACAAAGAAGGAGCAGGAAAAAGGATTTGATAGTACAGACCTCTGACTCGTGCTCTTAAATTTCCTCTTCCGCTTTGTGTGCTTTGTGTTCTTTATGTGTTTCTTTGCGTTTAAAATTTTTAAATTCGATCCGAGAAGGGAATGGACTCTACATGAGTTACCAATTGACAGCCAATGCGCTTAATGGCTATCCTACATGCTTTTAAAGCAGCTTATGGAGAAGGAAATGAAATACTGCGAATCGATACATAAGACAAAGCGCTGGGCCACTCGCCAGGTGATGGTGGGTAACGTAGGTCTGGGCGGATTGCACCCCGTGCGCATCCAGTCTATGACCACTTCCAATACGCGCGATGTGGAAGCTACCATTGTGCAAATTATAAAGCTAGCTGAGGCAGGCTGCGAGATTGCCCGCCTCACTGTGCAGGGGATGAAAGAAGCAGAGGCTTGCGAGCATATAAAAAATGGTCTAATCCAACGCGGCTATACTATCCCTCTCGTGGCCGATATTCATTTCTATCCTCCAGCTGCCATGCGCGTCGTCGAATTCGTCGATAAGGTAAGGATAAATCCAGGGAATTTCATCGACAAACGAGCCTCCTTTAAAGCCATTGATTACGATGACGCCTCTTATGCCTGTGAATTGGAAAAGATTGAAGAGAAGTTCACACCTTTAGTCGATAAGTGCAAGCGCTTAAAGCGCGCTATGCGCATAGGCACCAATCATGGATCTCTTTCTGATCGCATCATGAACCGTTATGGCGATACGCCGCGGGGTATGCTGGAGTCGGCCCTGGAGTTTGCCAGAGTGTGCCGCCAAAACGAATTTCACGATTTCGTTTTTTCCATGAAGTCGTCCAATCCACAAGTCATGGTGCAAGCCTATCGCCTGCTGGTAGCAGAAATGCTTCAGCTGGGATGGGATTATCCCCTGCACTTAGGGGTCACAGAGGCGGGAGAAGGGGAGGATGGGCGGATCAAATCGGCGATGGGCATAGGTGCTTTGCTTCTGGATGGCATTGGGGATACGCTGCGCGTGTCGCTGACTGAAGATCCTTGGCTTGAAATCGATCCTTGCCAGCGCCTGATTGCCTTAGCTAATGATTATGCCGCCAAACCAGGAGTAGCCCCTTTTGTGGAAACGCAGCGCTGCATCGCCGAGATCAAGCGGCGGACGGTGGTATTGCCTAAAGATATGGCACTGCATCGCGATGGCACGGTATTTGTCTATGTGCCAGAAGCTGAAGTAGGCAGTGCTGGTTTCTTTAAAAAATTGGGATGCGATTCAGCCCTTCTCGGGCGTCCTAAACTGAAAGCCTCCAGTGCCGATTGCTTGGTCTTGCGCCAGCCGCTTGCGGATCCGCAGCAACTGCAGGCCATTAACCAGCTGAAAGAAATTGGCCTCCAGGTATTTGTTGAGTCTTCACCTAACGGGGCTTTTTCCTCAGGAGAGCTTTGTCTGACTGCCTTGACACAAGCGGCAGAAGCCCTTAAAATCCAGCGGCAAGCCGAAAGGTTTAGCATCAACCTTTCCAAGAAAGCCTTAGGTTCACCGGTAGTTGTGATCAAAGATGAGCAGCCAGAGGCTTGGATGCAGCTGCTAGAAGTCAAGCCGAGTGTGATTTTCCTGGCGCCTTCCGATAACCGCTTGCACTACTGCCGGCAGTTTTTTGATTGGTTGCAAAGCAGGCAGATCACCACTCCGGTAATCCTCAATTTCAGCTACACCTGTAGCAAAGAGGACCTGATCATCAGAGCGGCGGCGGAATGCGGCGCCTTGTTATGCGACGGATTGGGCGATGGTCTACTGCTCGAAGCACCCTTTGATCTGGCCTTCATGCGCACTTTGAGCTTTAATCTTTTGCAGGCGGCCAGGATGCGCTCGTCTAAAACAGACTTCATTTCGTGTCCAAGTTGCGGCCGCACCCTCTTCGACTTACAAGAGGTGACTAAAAGAATTCATGCGCGCACAGCGCACTTGCCGGGAGTTAAAATTGCCATCATGGGATGCATTGTCAATGGTCCGGGCGAAATGGCCGATGCAGACTTTGGCTACGTTGGCTCAAAACCTGGCAAAATCGACCTGTATGTAGGTAAGGTGTGCATTGAAAAAGATATCGATTTTGGGGCAGCAGACGATAGGCTTGTGTCCCTCATCAAGCAGCATGGCAGATGGCAAGAGTCAGCTATTTAAAGAGATCCCAGCTCAAAGGTGTGCCTCTGCTCACAGGCTTGGATAGTTTCAAGCCCATGACTTTATNNTTTGGGGGGCAAGCCCTTGCCTGGCCTCAATGATTTTATGTGTTCGGGGGAAATGACTTCTCCCTCCGGGAGATCCATCACAAAATACAGCGAGGGGCGATAGGATATGGTGGCCTGTTCCGCAGGCTGTGGGCCATATTTCACCTGTCCTAGGGCTTCCCAGGCTTTGCGGCTTTCTTCTACAAGAGCTTTAAATTCGTGCGGCTCCAATGAGAAGGCGCTGTCTACTCCGCCGGCTTGACGCGAAAGCGTAAAATGCTTTTCGATTAAGCAGCAGCCAAAAGCCACACTTGCAATGGGTACACCTAAGCTGAGGGTGTGGTCTGAAAGGCCGACTAAAACATCAAAACAGGCGGCTAGATGAGGGAGAGTGCGCAGATGGCAATCCACGGCTTGCGCTGGATAGGCAGAAGTGCACTTCAACAGGATTAGCTCTGCACAGCCGCCTTGCCTGGCGGCTCTCACGGCGTCGTCAATTTCGGCTAAGCTGGCTCCTCCCACCGACATTATCAAGGGCTTTGCAGTAGCTGCTGCCTTGCGGATCAGGGGTAAGTCCACAATTTCTGGCGAGGCGATCTTGTAGCAGGGGGCTTCCAGCGATTCCAGAAAATCCACAGCTGTTTCGTCAAAAGGAGAGCTAAAGACCAGCATTCCCAGCGCTTTGCAGCGTTCAAAGATGCTTTTGTGCCACTCCCAAGGGGTATAGGCCTCTTGGTAGAGTTCATGCAGATGCTTGCCTTTCCAAAGGCTGTCGGCATGGGCGATGAAAAAATCCTTATGCGGCACGTTTAAGGTGATAGTGTCGGCAGTATATGTCTGCAGCTTAATAGCGTGTACTCCCGCCAGCTTGGCGGCTTCAACCAGTTGCAAAGCGCGCTCCAAGGAGCCCTGATGGTTTCCCGATAGTTCGGCCACAATCAAAGGAGGGGAGTTTGGCCCCACTTTGAACCCTCCCAGGCTAATTTCGGGGTGGATTTTAGAGTTCATTTCAGTCATATGCTGGCGCTGCTCACTCGTGTATGTGGTAATGGAATTGCTTTAACAGGTCCTTGAGTTTATCCTTTATTTCCTTCAGATCGTGCTTGGAATAGTGTTTCAGGCGATTCTGCAGTCCTCCTCGGGGAGGGTACTTGGCGATGGCCCGCAAGATATCGGCATCGGTGACCGCATAGCCCAAGGTCTCCATGATTTGCTTTAGATAGCGGTAAGGGTCTTTGTAGAGGTCTTCATAGCGTATGGTCAATACGCTTCCCTGTTGATTCCAGTATTCTTGAAAGAGGCGCCAACTTTTTATGTATTGGTCTATATTGGCTCTTGGTAGCTTAAAATGGGGACTTTGCTCTCCATTCACATAGACATAAAAGGAATAAAAGCTGTCGATGGGATCCCTGACAATGCGGATGGTTTTGACGTAGGGCAGCGCATCAAAGCCCTGCAGGGAGTGGGCCGGATAGTGCGTCTTGATGACTACCATCTCTGCCAGGGTCGGAAAGCGGGCAGTGCCCGTATATCCTCCGACGATACTGTAGCCTCCCCATGGGAAAGGCGTGGGCTGGTGCTGGGGATCCCAGTCGCAATACACCGAACTGGTAGTGATTTGTGAAGCTTCCTCGATCAAGTAGCGCGCCCAATGGTTACCCGAGCGGGGGTAGGAGGCCAAAAATACTCTATTCCAACTTTGATACGCCTCTACACACGGCGAAAGAGCAGAGAAGGTAAATAATAAAATCACCACAAGCTTATTGAGCATAGTTTTCCATCACTGTAATTTGCAGCTGTTATTTTTTGATTTTAATCTGTGCAAGGTCCTAGACCACACTGGATTAAGGAAGTAAATACATTTGCCAGCACCACCAAAAAAAGTAAGCCAAAGGCAATTTGACAGAACTTATTGCGAGAGGGCTTAGGATCTTTCGCTTTTTCAGGGTCATATAGGAAAAGCAGCACTGCCACAGCCAATACGGAGCAAACAAAAATAAAAAATGACCATGTGTAAAGGCTGAATCCCAAGACTGGCAAACCAAAGGTCGAAAACCCAGGACAAACATGCAAAGAGATTTGACGCAGCGCCACAAAGCCCCCCATCAGGGCGCTGAGCAAGCTAAAGCCGTAATGCGACATGCGCACTCCGAACTGCACATTTAAAAGCATGCCCAAGGCCACGCCAATCATTCCAATGCGTTGGAGCATGCACAGGGGGCATGGCTGTTCATGTAAAAAGATCTGCACCCCAAAAGCTCCCAGCAAGATGCCGCAGATTACCAAGATTACCAGAGCATTTAGATTTTGTTCCCACTTTTCCATCCGCTTGCCTCACCAGTTGATTTGTAGCAGATCTGTGGCATGGTGCCAAAACATCAGCAGGCCCAAGGTAAGCCCTGCAAAACCGAGCGTCATCGCCAAAATTCTTTTTTGCCAAAAAATCGCTGCTATCCCCAGAGCAAATATTAGAAACAATCCCGCCATCATAATATATCCTTTATCAGTTGGCTTTCCTTTTTGCTTAACCTTGCAATCAGAGCTTAGCAAGCCGGGGTGGCCACCTGAGTATGCCGCTTAGGCTAAGTCTCAAATTGCCTTTTTCATGGGGAGGCCTCCATCGGCAAGTGCATCAGATTTATTTTACAGATTAGAGCATATGCAACTTAAAATCCCCATTTTTTTCTTTATTTTTCACAATCGGGCTTAGTTTTCGTTGCTTCATGTTGAATGAGACCCGTGATAAGACCCATAATAACACTCATGGGGGCGCTTGGCATCTTTGCTTTATTTTTTTTCGCGTTTAGATTAAATTAACGATCTGTGTGTTCGAAACCTAATCGTAGAAAAACTTGAGCATTTCTTAAGCTCCGGAGGAGCGGTAGGGGTGAAGCCCATTGCCCTTGAATTAAAACTATGATTACTCTTCCGAAGCCCCGGAGGGGTGGCTTCTGCAAGCCCAGGGTGTATGTTGCCGCGAAGGCGGCAAGTGAACCCTGGGTAAAGTATAAAAAAGATATTAAGCCCCGGAGGGGCGACATCTGAACAGTCAAGATTTGAAGAATTGTGGTGGCTGTGTAAATTCTAAATTTGCCAAAAATTGTATTTAATGGTTTGCTAGATAGATGTCGCCCCTCCGGGNNACCCAGGGTTCTCTTGCCGCTTCCGCGGCGACGTTCACCCTGGGCTTACGGATGCCACCCCTCCGGGGTTTAGAGAAAAACAAAACTAATTTTAATTCAATGGCATTGGGGTGAAGCCCACGCAAACCTCGGAGCCCGAGCTTAGGGCATGCACATTAGATTATTGAGGATCTATGAAAAATGCGCTATCTCAGAATTTGATTCTGTGTGGATTTAAATCTTCGGGAAAAACTTTTTTAGGAACTCTCCTGGCGAAAGAACAAGCCTGCCTTTTTTTCGATGCAGATCATTTGATTGAAGATCTCTATCAAAAGAAATTTCAAGAAAAGTGCACTTGCCGGCAGATTTCTATCAAATTGGGCGAAAATGGCTTTCGCATGCTCGAAAAGGGGGCGATAGACCAGCTTAAAGATGTGGCAAATGCCGTGATTGCCCTGGGCGGGGGAGCGGTGTTAGATCTTGAAAATTGCGCAAGGATTCAAAAATTGGGAAAAATAATCTATTTGGAAGCGGATAAAGAGACCATCCAGCGGCGCATCTTTTGCAGCGGTCTTCCCTCCTTTTTAGATCCCCTGGCCCCAGAGGAGTCTTTTGAGCGCATGTATGCAAGTCGCCAGTCTATTTATGAAAAAGTGTGTGCTTTGAAGGTGGATATGCGGGGCAAAACCAATCGACAGGTGCTGGATGAGTTAATGGCTATTCAAAATTCTCTAGGGCGGTTTTAAGCGCGCTTTGCAGCTTTTTCGCTTTCTCTACTTGTTCCAGAGCTTCAGTCAAAGTCATAGATTCACTTCTATTTCCACTAGGCCATTTCAGGGCAACGCTGTTCACTTTGGCCGTTCGCCATTGTTGGGTGGCAGTTTGTAGTTGAGACTGAAGCGCATCTAGTTGTGCTTGCTTTTCTGCCGAAAACCTGGCAGCTCTTATTTTTTCAGCATCCGCAGGATATGGCATTTCGTCGTGGATGTGTGCTTGACTAGACATAGCTCTATCTCTGGATGTGCTTGCGGCAGATATGGGGCTGGGCCTGGCGTCGCTTTTGGGATGAACAGAGCTACCCAAACTAACTACTTTGATTGGGCTGCGCTTTGAAGTTCTCGATTCAACCAAGCGACACGTGCGTGCAGCTCTATCTTTTGAGCGAACTTGTGTGGCTCCTTTGGAAGGCAGAGCCTTTCTACCGGTTATATCTACTTGGGAAGCTTTGGAAAGGTTTTCGTTTTTTCGATGTCCCATAAGGTGATTTGAGGCTATTGCGTCAAAAGAAGCACCTGTTTGGCTATGTCCCCATGGCAAATTGGGGGATAGTTGTGAAAAGCAAAGCATAAATACCTCCTTTTTTATTGAAGCACTATGTTTTTTTATCATACTGTATGCACACAATTAAAAATAGTGTATCTGGTGTTTTTTTACATGTTACAATGTTTTTTTATAATAACGTGAGATGCCAGATTTGTTATTTAAAAATCAAAAAGGAGTGTAGACATGAATATAAATAATCTGGGAAATAATTTACATGCGGTATGGGATAATTACACCAATAAGGATGCGCATCATTGGAAAATCAGTGATAAATGAAAGACTGGCGCAAGAAAAAATTTTAGATGATTTCAAGGAATTGAAATCCAAGTCAGAGAATCTTTAAGTTTTAAGAGGTGAGAGATCTGCACAGCGCCCAGGAATATCCCAAAAATATCTCTGAGCGCTGTTATGGCTTTGTGGGTTAATGCAGATAGGCCCATAAATACCAATACTTCGCGAAATCAAACGAGGCCCACAAATCTTATTTTAGCTTCGCCTTGAATTTTTTCAGCTTCGCCTCCATTTTTTTAATGAATTGCCTTTGTCCGTCTGTATGGGCCATAGATTGGCATATAGCCAGCTCTTTTTTAAATCCTCTATACTTAGATATCATCTCGGCATGGCATGCTTTTTTTTCTGTGGGCTTCAAATTCTTGAGCTTTTTATATTCTATTTTCAGTTGTTTATAGGCATGGGCAATTTTTAAGCTTGCTTTATCTTGGCCAGGGGACAAGGGGGGCGAGCCGATGGTGGTTTTTACAGAGGGGCTAGACGAGCTAGAAGAACTAGAAGTACTGGCAGGTGGTATTGTAGGTTTCAAAGAGACGGAGGGAGTGGAGGGCTTCACAGCTTCGGGAAGATGCAAAGGGGTAGATGAAGGAACTGTTGGTCGCAAAGAAGAACTAGCTTGCAGCTTCTTTTCCGGTTCCTTGGGGTCAACCTCAGATTCATTCATTAGTGAAGGGCCTCCAGGTGGAGATACGGCGGAGGGGACGGGCGGAGGTGATATCCCTTTAAGGGCAAGCGCTTGTTTAATCTGTAGCATATTTAATCCAAGTTCTGGGCTTGCATTTTTCCCACTTAGCAGTGTTATGCCTCTTGTAAAGATAGCTGTGGCTGTTTTGTAATCAGCATCGTTCCTTGATAGAGCTTTTGTTACGATGCGTTTGGTGAATGCCAGTCTTAAGTCTGAAAATTTGGAGGCAATCTCGGCTGTGGCTTTCTCTTCCACCGGAAGCCTTGTCAACGCTGTGGTGTGCAGGCGTTGGTCCATATCGGCTATTTGTGCCATCAGATCACACCCGATTTTCTCGCTATTTTCTAAAATGATCCATTTATTAAAATTCAACTCTAAGGCATTTACTGAATTACTCAATGTAGCGCTCGACATAAAATCTCCAATTTTGTAGGACTGATCATTATTATAAATTAATGGTGGTAAACTTGGTTTACTGATTGTGATAGTAAGCGATAGATGTTGTTGAAATATTAATTTTTGTTGAGATTTGTGTTAATAAATCTGGAAGAGGTTACTTGTATTAGTACACTGTCAAGGGGGAAATTTGCTGATTTGACCTGCGCGAAAGCTTTCTTGGCTTTTGTCATGCTAACGTCGCGGTT
>PLSG01000122.1 GCA_003164155.1 Parachlamydiaceae bacterium
CACGCCGCTACAGACAAAGATGGCAACTTCGACAGCTCCAAACTCAACTTCGAAAGCATCGGCAAAGAATATGCGGGAATTGATGGCGGATCTTCAGCCGATGTGGCTACCTGGAATAAAATAGTGGAAAAAGCCAAGACCATGGGCGTCGAATTTCCTGCCGGCAAAGTAGGTAAAGATGGAAATGTGACTTTCACCATGGATCAGCAGCAAAAACTCGTCAAAGGGATAGAGATGAGCATCGAGAATTTGAACTTCGATGTGAACAAGCACTCTCAGAAAATTAAGACATACACCGACCATCTCTCTGAAGTTTACCAAATCATTCAGAAGCTAATTCAGAGATTGGATCAGGATAAATCCAGCAAAGCGCGTAAGTTTGCGACTGGAAATTAGTGATATTTATTTTATTATAATAAATTAAGTTGCAAGTATTTATATAAAAGGTGTGCCATATGACAAGAATTGATCCTGTCACCTCTCGTGTGATGGTTCCGCAAGTGTTGACCATGCCGGAACTCCCTCCCGTAGAAAGCATCAAAAAACTGGACGGGGAAGAGCCTAAGCCTTCTGCCAGTTCCGGACAAACAGCTTTGCTTTACAAAGATACACTGGCCCCAGTAGGCACATCTCTGGAAAGCCTGGAGCGTTCTCCTGAAAAGCAGGTCTCTGACTCTAGAAAAGCACCTAACTTTCNNAAAAAAACTCCCAACACTGAGAGTGTCTTAGCTAAATCGCTGAGCACGCCTACCGATAAGAAAGCTAGCATGGGTTTCTTTGCTGGGGCCTTCGATACTGTCAAGAATTGGTTCTCAAATCTTTTCTCCTCCAAAAAAGAAGAACCTAAGGCGGCAGAAGCCAAAAGTGGAGCGGAAGCCGCAGCCCAGCCCGATCTTGAAATTACGGAAGCCGAAAGACAACAAATCGCGCAAACTCTAAAAGAGATGATGGAGTGCATCGAGCAGCCTCAAGCAGATGGCACCAAGATAAACTTCGAAAATTTGATCTTGGAGGTCTACAAGCGCAACATCGAAAGTCAGAATGACAGCGTACTATACAACGAAGAGCGCATGAATGTGGAGCGATCCGCTAAGCAAAAGCTCAACAAGCAACAGCAAGAAAAGTTGGCCGAGATCCTCAAACGCGCTTCCTCATCCAAGTGGTGGGGTCAGTTCGAGAAGCTGGCCACGACCGTAGGACTCGTAGGTACAGCGGCTTCGCTAAGCGTACCGGGTGGTGCAGGGGTCGCAGTCATAATCGTTTTGTTGGCCACTGGCACAGATTCCTTCTGCAATGACTATTTGAAGAAAAAATTAGCGCATAAAATTACTGAATTGACGGGTGGAGACGCTGAACGTGAGAAGAATATTTTGACGGGTGTGAAAGGGATATTTATGCTGGCTTCGCTGGCTGCAGGCGGCTACGCACTGTTTAATGCTCCCGCAGGAATAAAGAGTTCAGTGGAAACTGCTTCGAATGTCTTGGGCATTTTGTCGCAAGGCGGTAAGCTGCTAGGTACTACAGGTAATGTGATAAACACGCATTACAGTACGAGCGTTCAGAGGGATATGCTGCAGCTGAATGAGCAAACATCCCTAACAGAAATACGCCTGAGCAAGCATTTTGATGCTATGCGCAGAAATAGCGAAGCGATCATGCGCTCACAGAGAGGAATGGGAGCTGCCTTGCGCCAGCATATGGATGCATTTCTTTCTATAGTACAAAATTAAGAATTTAAAGACCGCATTTAAGGAGTAATCTACTATGTCATTTATTAACACGTCAAACCCATATATGCCCCATCCAACGGGTACTGTCGGAAGCCCTGGAGTTGAAAAAAGCGAGCCTGTGGTGCAAGCTCCTGTTGTGCCAAAATTTGATATGAGTAACATCGAAGAGTTTCTTGCGATACTTCAAGCTACGCAGTTGCATGAGTTGTTCAAGTTGCATAAAGCTCTTGGTGATTCTGTGGAAGATCTTAGAAAGGTGGAAACGCAAAAGAGCATTGCCACGTATAGCCCTGGCTCGGCTTTGGTCCTTGGTTTGGCTTCCATTGCCTTACAAGCTGGTGCGCTAGCTGTTAGTGTAAGCCCTTCAAAGGCTTACGATTTTGGATGCCACCCTTGGATTAGCGAGGTTACAGGAATGGTTGCTGCGAATAAGCCTGCTACTAAAGAGCTTTTGGCAGAGTTTGGTAAAAATCTAGCTAAGGGTATCACGTTGACTTCAAAAACTGTAGAAGCATTTCAGGGTTTTCAAGTTCAAAGCAATGAACGGGCTCGGAAGGAATGTGAATTTAACGAGGGTACTTTGCAGCGCCGCCACTCAAACCTGGAACAAGATGCTCAAAGGGCAAGAACGCAAATGGACGACATGTTCAGACTCTGGGCTGAATGTGCCCAACGCCGTTCTGAAGCTAGAATTTGCATGGTTCGCTAATCTACAAGCTTACGAGCAGTATCTATCTAGGCTGTGCTTAAAAAGAGGGAGGTGTTTCACACCTCCCTCTTTTTTTTGCCTTAGATTTATATTCCATTTTGCTCTAAAATGCATGGCAGTACCCGGTTGCTATGATCGCAAAATCCAGTCGGATTTCGCGGTCTTTTTGTCTTTTCAAAATGAATGCCTCCTCTGTTTCATTCACCTCCCAAGCTTGTCCTAAGCTTCGGGAGGAGCGGTAAAGGTAAAGCCCACCGCGTAGTCCCGGAGAGGCAAGTTGGATCCTCCAAAAGATGTGTCTTGAGCTCCAGACCGGAGAAGTGGTAGGGATGAAGCCCACTGCCAGTGAATTAACGATACTCTTCCAAAACCCCGGAGGGGTGGCATCTGCAAGCCCAGGGTGAACGAGCCGCGAAAGCGGCAAGTGAACCCTGGGTAAAATATAGAAAAGCTATAAAGCCCCGGAGGGGCGACACCTCTGAATAAGCAAAATTTGAAGGATTGTGTTGAATTTGTAAATTCTAAATTTGACAAAAATTGTATTTAATAGTTCGTTAAATAGATGTCGCCCCTCCGGGACTTTATATCTTTTTTATACTTTTCCCAGGGTTCACTTGCCGCTTCCGCGGCCGCGTTCACCCTGGGCTTACAGATGCCATCCCTCCGGGATTAGGATTAGACAAAA
>PLSG01000518.1 GCA_003164155.1 Parachlamydiaceae bacterium
TTGCGGCCATCCCTTTGGATTTGAGTGTTACCCACATCTACTTTCTTTTTGAATCAGGTCCTTAAATTTGCTAAGCATGCGTGTGAGCCATAGAAGACTATCTTTAGAAGACTATCTTTGAAGCATGCCAATTCATAAAAGTCTAAAAAATAGGGGTATTGTAAAAAAAATAATAATGGAAAACCTTGAATGTATTACATCTTATGTTATACTACTAATAGTAGCATATACAGCTTTTTTTATTTATTAGATGTGCTAAATCCGCACAAGGCGCTTGCCGCTCCTCCGGAGGTTAAGACTAGCAAATGTTTGCATAGCGAATTGCGCGTGTGTTCTAGCTCCTGAGCAGCGGCAAGCGTCTTGCGCGGATTTAGCACATCTAATAAATAAAAATAGTTGCACATGGTGTTAATATCTATAAAGATGATCTGATTGATTACTTTTGGGAGATGTATGGATCCATTGCCTATTGTTCCTGTAAGATTAGCTACAGAAGATGGTATCCGCCAACAGAAAGCCCATAAGGTGGAAAAGGATAGCTCGCCTCCATCTAAAACGGCCCAAATAGATATTTTAGATAGTTTTGGAGTCAAAAAATTAGCTCCCTTTTTATCAGAAATAGACCCGCGCGAGCCTTCCGCCCTCACTTCCCACCGTTTTATTAGCCAAAATAACCCCGACCTGTTGGCCAGTCAAGCTTTAGAAAATAAATGGAAAGAAGGCAGCGCAACTACAGAGAAAGTATGTGCAGTTGCCCAACAAGTTTTGGGAAGAGCGGCATCCTCTCTTCCCGATAGGGAAGGAAAGGAAAGAGAAGAAAAAGCGGTTAAGTTTAAACTTTCCGCCAGCAACCTCAATGTTTCTACCCAAGTATTGGCAGGTGCAGCCATCGTCCAAACCACGCTAGACAATGAGCTAGTTGAAGGCGCTGAAATCGATCAAATGGCCATGGCTTTAAATAACTTTCTACTTGATCAGCCTAGTCTATCTAGGGAAGATCAAGCGCTTCACGATTCCCTGACACAATTGAATGAATTTCATTCCCACCTATCCAAGTCAAGCACTCTGTATTCCGCATTTATGAGAAATAAAATTGAAGCGATGAAGATGGGGGAGACCCTTACTTTATCTGGAGGTTGGAATAGTGATCCGGGTCATGCGATGATCTATCGGATTTTTCGGGAGGACGAAAATAAATTTACTTTTGAAGTATTCAATACAGGTGCTGGCATAGACAACCATAGGGCCAAACGCACGCACAATAAATTAAAATTTTGCCCTATGTTATCAGTATCGAGTATTCCATTAGCCAAAATGCTAACCTCAGAAGCTTGGCTTACGCATCACGCTTTGATGACAACCAGATATATTGACAAAGATAAGATTGATTTTAGAAACAGCGACTTTATTTATAATAACTTCTTAAATTGCTTCTGCCCTAATTTCTTAGAAGTTGCCCATAAAGAATCAAGAGTTTTAAAACCCGATTATATCACCCCGCAAAAAGCCGGAACCTGCCCACATGATGTGTTATTTGCCTTGATGCGTTTTTTAAGTCCTAGCGTTACACAGTATAAAAGCAAAAAAAATCAATACAAAAACTGGGTGCTTACCCAGCATGTGCGTCCCGAGGTGCAACAATTATTTCTGGAAACTGCCACAGCTTCCACTTCTCAAGATTTTGTAAAAATATTGGGAAAAATAAAACTGCTTGATTACTTATTAAAAAGGTTTGCTAAAAGTATTCACAAGGGAGCAAAAGATCCTAAATTAATGTCTGCCGAGCAAGCTGCCGATGGTCTAGAAAATGTGAGGGGACTGCAAAAACAGCTTAAACGCTTAAAAAAACAATGTCGCCAAATACGTTTAACAGGAGTAGATACAAAAGGAAAGCCTTTGACATTGGATATCCAGCCTATGCGCAAGGAGGAGGAAGAGAGGAAAATTGCCAGGCTAAATTTAAACAGCAGCGCCTTTGAAACGCGCATGGATGCGGCATGGCCCCCTACGGCTGTTGCTTTGGGTGGCGCTGTAGATGCATGGGTTAAAACCTTAGCTCCTCTGGCGGATGGTGACGCCCTCATGCAAAGGGAGGCGCATCACCACCTGAGAGAAATTTTTCAACAAGTGCCTTCCTTAAACCATCCTATTTGGAAGGAATATGAAGAGATTGCGGGCAAATCTAGTAAAGAAAGCCAAAAAAGAGCAGCCCTCTTCTCGGAAAATTTTTTAACGCAGTTTAGCGTGCTACATGGCTATTTTTACAAAACCATGGCGGCTATGCCAAGTCCTAAATCACCCTCGCTTGTTGACGTGATGATTATGCAGCAAAATACAAATTTACTAACCAGGCTGTGTAATTATCTATTAAAGCCAAAAATACCTTTTATTTTAGAACCTGAAAATATTTATAAAGAAGAGAATGCTTCTACGCATTTGTTTTTTTCACCAGAAGCTGACTGTGCGCCTGAATATTTAGACAATGCTCCTCACTATGATTTATCCCTATTTGCAAGTTTTTTAGACATCGAACATTGAAATGGCTGGCCTAAACT
>PLSG01000264.1 GCA_003164155.1 Parachlamydiaceae bacterium
TGTCCGATGTTCATCTCGGCTTGCACAAAGAGGGTGTGATTTCTAGAAACCATGAGAATGGCTTTTTCAGCTCCCGCCGACATTATCAAAATATGCATCAGCTTGGCCAAGAGCTTGTTGAGTACTATTTCCCCCGATAAGGCTTGAGAGGCTTGGATGATAGAGGCTACGTCAAATAGCGCCCCAGTGGATAGAGTAGTTTGAGAAGAGGTTGAGCTGCCCAAATTCTCATAGGTCTTACTCTCTTGCGTAAGGGCATAAGAATCCTTGAATTTTCCAGAAGAAGGCGCATAAATTTCCAGTAAATCGCGGTAGTTCTTCTGCAAAAAATTCAGCTTGGAGATGGCTCCCCAATTGGCGTATATGGTATAAGCGCCCGTCATATAAACCAGGGCGATTTTCTTCATGCCCCGGTTTAAATAGAATTTCGCGGCCACCTCATGGCAGACAGCTTGATCTAGGATATACCCATTATGGATGGCGGCCTCTATGGCTTGATCATATAGCTCTTCGGCTTCCTGGATGCGCTGCGACAGTCTAGCGACCTCGGCCGAAATCAGTAGAAAATGTTGTCTATAGTTCATAGGGCTGGCCACAGCCCATTTTTTCAAGCGTTCCAGCAGCGCAAGAAGGTCGTCCCAAGATTTATCATTTCGTTTTTTCCCTGGACTTGCGGCGGCCATAGACAAGGCATAGTAATAATATAGCACATTCCAGCATGGGTTTCCCGCGGCCTCTGGAAAGGCGATCCGCTCTTCGCTTAAAGCAATAGCTTCCGCATAGTTTTCATGCATAAATAGAGAAACGATATGCCAAGTCTCATAGAAAAACTGTACAGAGCTGCCAGGAATGGCTTCAGAAAGCATGAACTTCTCAATGACTTCCTTGGGATAAGGGCAGATCGGATCAGTGGTAAGCCCTTTTAGGGCAGAGCAAAACTCCCTGATAAAGGCAATCTTATATATATTTGTTAGCGGCTTCAGTTTCAAAGCTTGATTGAAAGCCACTTCGATTTGCACCAGCGCATCGTCCACAGTGTCCGAAGTGAGAAAGGCAAAATATGCGTTATGCACCAGGCAAGCCCCCGCTAAGTTGGGGATCCCCGCATTAATGCATTGATAGGCCAAATCGTGGAGTTTTTCTATCAGCAGCTTTTGATGCTGTTTCCAACGCGAGCACAAAATATAGAAGGTGGCCAAATTTTCGTAATAGTATCTATTTTTAGCTTGCTTTTCAGCTAAATCCAAAGCCATTTTTGCTACACCATAACCCATTTCATATTCTTGCCTAACTTCAGATAACAACACCACCCCATAAGTGGTTAAAGCGTAGGGCGTATGCGACCACAAACCATATTTGAAGATCAAATTCAGCAATTTCAAAGTAATAAAATGATATAACCTGAGATCTCCTTGTTCATAAACTGGCCAACTCATCGCATAGTAAAGGTTTCCAATGGCGGAAATTCTAGGATCGCGCACGCGAGACTTGCCGGCAAAGGACTCAAACCCCTGAGTCAGTAAATTAAATTTCAGCTTGATATCCTCCCAGAGCAATAGGATATCGATTTGCTCGCGGGGAGGAGATATGCCGAAGAGCTTTAGCCCTTCCCAACCGCATGCCAGCGCTTCTTTTGTATTAGAGGTTTGAGTGTGAATTAAAATTTTCAGAACATAGAGTCCGCCTTTTTCTTCAAGAGACTGGGCCTTATTCAAAACTACGTTAAAGACGTCTTCCGCCCTGGCGAGATTACCCATTATAGACAGGCTTGTGCAAAGGTTTTCATATAGGGCAAAACTCAACGTATATTCCTTCTCCCAACAGTCTGAAGGCAAAAGTCTTATGCCAGTAGAAAAATACTGCTCAGCAATTGCAAAAGCACCTGAGTCGCGTGCTTTTTCGCCGGCGATCAGATTGAGCATGGCTAAATTTATTTTTTCGCCTCTATCTTGGATTAAATCAACTCCATAATTCAGCTGGTTGACAATGGCCATAACCTGTTCTTTTTGTTTTTCCAGCGTAGCGTCATGCAGCATGGCCTTTCCGATGGCATAATGCAAGGCCTGGTGATCTTGCTCTTTGATCAGTTTGTAAGCAGCTTGCTGGATGCGGTCATGCTGAAAGGCGTAAATCATTTGACTTTCTTGATCTATACAGTCTTTCATCACAATAAGATCTTCTACAAGGGCTTGCCAAAGGTCTGAGGCAATTTTCGACACGCTCTGTTTTTGGACATGCGCCAAAGTTTGCAAATCAAAGGTGTTGCCTATGGCTGCGGCCACCTTCAAAATCTCTAGCGTAGAAGGGGGCAAGCTGGAAATTTTATTAGCCATTAAATCGGCCACATTCTCGGTAACTTGCAATTTTACGACCTCTTCAAATTCGACATCCCAATGGCGCGCCTCCCAGTCAAAGCGCAATAAGTGTAGGTCATAGAGCATTTTCAGAAATTGCGAAACAAAAAAGGGAGTGCCCTCGGTCTTTTGGTAGACTAGGCTGGCCAATGGCGATACCTGTTCTGGGGTGCTGTGAAAGGTATCGCCGATGAACTGCTTTACCGCCTCGAAATCCAAAGGCTTGATTTCTAAAAACTCAAAGCTTTTGCCTTTTACTCTAAGGCTTTTGATCATCTGTTTTAAAAGATGAATCTCAGAGACTTCCTCATTGCGGTAAGCGCCGATAATCAATAGATATTTAAAGGCCGGATCGCTCATCAAGCTCAAAATCAATTTCGTAGAAGCTTCGTCAATCCACTGCAAGTTATCTAAAAATAGGACCAGGGGATGTTCTGCCTGCAAGAAAACCCCGATAAAATCGAGAAACACTAAACTGAATCTGATGAGGCCTTCTTGCGGCATGATCTTAGCCGCCATGGGCTGAGCTCCGATGATCAGTTCGACTTCGGGTATAATATCGATGATCAGTTGGGCGTTTACATTCAGGGCTTTAAGCAGCCTTTCCTTCCAATGCTGAATTTCTTCCTCGCCCTGCATCAAGATTTGCTGGATGAGTTCGTGAAAGGCTTGAATAAATGCGCCCAAAGGAATGCCTTGTTCAGCCTGATCAAATTTACCAGCTATGTAATAAGCCTGCCTTTCGACAATATGCCTTTGGATTTCATTGACTAAAGTCGATTTGCCCATGCCGGCCGCACCTGTGACCAACACCATTTCTGTGGTGCCTTTAACCACACGCTCAAAGGTGGAAAAAAGAATTTTCTCCTCTTCATCCCTGCCATAAAGCTTTTGAGGGATTTGAAAACGCTCGAAAAGATCCGTCTTCCCTAGTTCAAAAGGAACTATCACTCCTTGGGCCATCAGCTGCTTACGGCACTCCTCTAAATCGCTTTTCAATCCATAGGCGCTATAATAGCGATCTTCTGCCACCTTAGCCAAACACTTCATGATAATATGGGATAAAACTTCGGAAATCTCCGGGATGACCTCATGCGGAGGGATGGGAACTTGAGCTATATGCTGATGTATGAGCAGCATAGAATCTTGAGTTTGGAAAGGGAGCTTTCCGGTGATCATTTCATAGAATGTGACGCCTAAAGAATAAATATCCGTGCGGCAATCGATAGCCCGATTCATGCGCCCCGTTTGCTCGGGGGAGATGTAAGCTAAAGTCCCCTCCAGTAATTCCAGGCTGAAAATTTGAGACATCTCACGCGATAGCAAGGTGGCAATGCCAAAATCGGTAATTTTAATCTGATCGTCTTCTAAGTTGACTATGATATTTTGAGGTTTGATATCTTTATGGATGATGTGCTGACGGTGTATTTCCTCCAGTCCCTCGG
>PLSG01000312.1 GCA_003164155.1 Parachlamydiaceae bacterium
GCCCCGAGTCCTCGAGGGGCGTAGGAAACTGTGGGTCAATTAAAAAAGTTTCTCGAGTCCGGTAGGACGATTGAAAAAATGCGACGCGTTCGCCTTGCAGGCCCTATGATTATTTTTTAAGCCTGTCAAAAAAATGGTTTTTTCGGAAATAAGAACAAGGTTAAGCCTATACGGTTATACTTGCCGAAATTCATAAAGTCGAGTGAGGAAACCCAAATAAGCAAATCTGCTATTTCAAATATATTTTAAATACAGTATATCTCAAATTTCGGAGTCTCTACGAATTTTAGGCATGAGCATTTACGAGGAGTAAATCATGAAAAACAAAACATGGATTGTAGTAGCCAGCAGCACCTGCGCACGTATATTTAAGCGCGTCGATGGTGCGAAGTTAGAAGAAATTGAAACACTCGTTCATCCGGCCAGCCGACTGCATGACTGCGACTTGGTGGAAGATAGACCCGGTACCGGACACGATATGGCCGGCACGGCAAAGCACGCCATAACGCCTAAAACAACGCCTCACAAGCAAGAATTTGCAGATTTTGCCAAACAAGTAGGACATCATCTGGACCATGCGCGCACGATTGGTTCTTTTGACCATTTGTATTTGGCCGCTAATCCCGGCTTCCTAGGCCTGCTAAGGTTGGAATTGAGCAAATCTACAACTGAGCTCATTGCCCGCGAATTGAATAAGGATCTCGTTCACTGCTCGGCCAGCGAAATATCCGAACATTTTGCACACAACTAAGGCGACGCATTATAGAGGCTGCTGGTAATAGCTAGCCTCAACCAATTCAGCTTGATCGAAATACTTTTGCGCTTTAGCCCGTTGACCTTTTGCCAAGGTTTTTTTGCCCAATTCGTGCAACCTTTTGGCCTTATACAGGGGATGGGAAGCTCTATAGGCACGGGCGAGCCTTTCTTCCATACAATTGCCATGAAGACCTTCTAGGCTTGCGTTTGGCTGTTCTTCAGGCATATAAGGCAAACTACTGGCCATGCGCAAAAGCTCTCGATCGGAGACAACGCGGGGATGATGTGGCCCAAGTACGCATACATCGATCTCAAGCGCTCGCCTAAAATATTGTTGAGCCTTGATGGGATCATTGAGCTGCAAGGCCGAAGTCGCCAATCCGCGGCAATAAGGGGAAAGGCGCAAATGATGGCTGCCATAGATGAAGGCATCGTTCTTCAGGGCTTTTTCAAAATGCGCAGACGCTTCATGCTGGTGGCCAGCTATTTGCAGCGCTTTGCCCAGCAAATAATAATCGTTTGAGACCTCTGGATGTGAAGCCCCATAAAAGCGCTGGTCTATTTCCACTCTTTTGAGCATAGCAGCCAATCCACTCTCAACGTTGCCCAGCATTACCTGGGACAGCCCTAAACCTATATAATCTGGCGATAAAAAGGCATGGCTCTCGGCATAGGGAGTGTGAGATTGACGGTATAGAGCAAGAGCGCGAGAAAAGAAGGGGGCGGCTTCCGCTGGACGCTCGGCGTAGAGGTGAGCTAGTCCCAATCCATGCAAGGCTTGGGCTTGCTCTATAGCTGAATCTGCGAGGGCTAACAGCTTTTCAAAGCACACTATAGCTTCGGCATAGCTTTCCATACTGAGTGCCAAATTGCCCAGATAACGCCAAGCTTGTTTGCTTTGGGGCGCTCTATGCAGGGCTGTTTCCAAGCTNNGCCGACTCTCGAAAGGGTGTTGATGGGTCGTAGGAAAAATCCATCCACGTGTTTAGCATGGCGTAGCGCGCCTTGCCTTGCCAGTCCGCAATCACTCCCAAAATGCCCTGCAGGTCTTTATGCTCGATGTGGTAAAAAGGCGACTCCATGTCTTGGAGATCTGTAGCTATCCATTCGCTTTGCTCACCTGCTTTTAAATAGACTTCCAGCCGCAATAGGGCGATTTGATCGAGCATTTCAGATAAACTTTTGGCCTGGGTAGAGTCCAAAATGGCGGCGGCCTGCAACTGCCGGATTAATTCCCACATACTTGCCGATTGGCGCGGCAAGTATTTTAGGGCCAAAGCTTCTATAATGGTAGACAAAGGGCGGTACAAATCATGCTTGACGCTGTAGCGAGAGAATTCTGCACCATTTTGAAGCTTTAATTCAAAGCGCGCAAGATCTCTCAAAAGGAGCTCTAGGAAGAGGCTATGGCGCAAGGGNNGGGCATCGAAAGCTTCTTCTAGCGCATGTTGATAGTGGGAGATCAACTCATGGCTGCCAGCTACCCAAGTGTAGTTGAGCAGGCTCAACTGCAGTTCGGGTCTATCTGAGGAGCTCTTGCTAAAAGCATGCTGCGCAATCTCTTGAGGGGTCCCTATGCAATACTTCCTGGGGGCAATCAAGGCAGGGTCCAACATGAAGCCACGCACAGAGGGTCCATCTTCCACCTCCATCCACGCAAGCGAAGAAAGCTTCATATAGGCAATAGGCGTTTCCCCGATGGCCGTCAGGCGCATGGTCAGCAAATAGAATAAATGACTAAAATACTCTCTATCGGCACCCTTGCAACTTGGGTCAATTAACATGGCCAACTCCACATCGGAATAAGGGGTGGCCATCTGCCGTCCAAGAGATCCATAGCCCACTATGGCAAAATTAGCAGGAGGCGGCCCCAGCTGCTCTTGCAGCTGCGCCACCATGTCCCCGATCAACAATTTGTACTGCGCAGCAATATAGGCGTATACTTCCTCGATGGGCTGAGTGTGCAACTTGCGACTTGCGTGGCCGCGCATATTTTCCAACGCGCTTCGATAGCTCATTATCTGCTCGCGATATGGCACATCTCCTTCCCTAAGCTGTGGATAATACTCCCGCTCTAATTTGCCGAGCTTTTCCCATAACTGTGCGTCGAAGTCTACGACATCCCTTTTTTCTGCCATTCCCAAACCATTGGCATACAAGGCTGTGGCCACCAGGGGATTTAGCTTTTCAGAGTAAACGTCGCCCATTTGCGCATACGCCCCCACCTGGCGCTTGGTTGTATCGGGTAACTCGCGCAGGGCATCTACCGCGGTGCCTTCGGCATAACTCAATTCAGTATCTTTGGCCCGTTGCATTTCGTCTTTAGCCAGCTCTGCATAGGTTTTTGATAGCCCTTGCTGAGCTAACATGGACAACGACTTTAAATCGACGTTGGAAGAACTTTTGGCTTTATCAAACAAGCTTTTTGCCAGGTTGACTTCTCTATAGGGATTGAAGGGATCCAGATACAGCTCTCCTAAAATGCTGTAATAAATGGAGGCTCGACTCAGGTGGGCATAGGAGGGAAGCAAAGTTAGCATGTGCACACTGGACTCAGTAGCCTTGCGATAGTATGCATGCCACTTTTCGAAATCCAAGGATTTTTTCCCTTGGGCTTGATAGATTTTAATCAGATGCTTCAAGCACAGCAGCTGATTGAATTCATCTTTGACTTCCAGCAGCTCTTCAAAAAATTGCTCAGCGACGTCGAGTTGCCCTTTTTCCAAGTAGAGAAATCCCAGCATGCGCTTAAAAATATGCGTATTTCCCACCTCGGCATTATTTTCGAGGCTATCGTCTAACTCGTCGGCATGCCCATCTATATACTGACGCATCTCAATGGCTTTGACCAGCAATTGCTCTCCCTCATCCCTTTGCAGGGCATGCTGTGCGTCTCGCGGGTATACATAGGATTTTCCCAGAAGGTGCAGCACCATAGCATAATATGAAGGTAAGCGCTTATCTACGCTGCCTAAATAGCGGCCTAAATCACTGCTGTTAGTGTCTTCCAAGGCTTCTTTTCCCTGTTCGCAAAGCTTTTTAGCCATCAAAAGGTTTTTTTGGGCCAGCACTGGCCGGTCGGTATAAAGATAGTGATTTGCGGTCAGATAAAGCAAGCGGATACAGGGTAAGCGCACGGCATCTTCGGAGGGGTAGCGGTGCATAGCGGCGTCGAGCAGCGCTTCAGCTTCTTCAATTAAAGCACGTTGATCCATCACTTCATCGCGATAAGCGGTCGAAAGAGGAAATCGGGTTTGCAATAGATCTAATTGCGAAATCAACCACTCTTTATGTGAGGGTTTCTCTGATGAAGCCTCCAATCCCCTTGGAAACAAAAACAAACATAGAAAAGCCACTGCCATGAATAGAAAT
>PLSG01000572.1 GCA_003164155.1 Parachlamydiaceae bacterium
CTACGACGGGAGGGCTATATTTTGAGCCAACAGAACAGCCCATACAAATCGATAGAAGGGCTATGGCAATCAAAGCGCGGAGCCTCGGACCGATTTTTCTTTGAGATATAAATGGCATGCTGAAGGGCCCGTCCTAAAAGAAGTATTGTGTGCAAAAGATAAACAAAGTCCACATGATATTCCTAGACTTATTTTGAGTAAACCGCAATCATATAGATTTTCAGGAACAAATGAGCTAAATATGTCAATTGTCAAGCTTGCCCTGCGAAGGCCCTATACATTTGTCGTAGTGTCCTTGCTAGTCCTCATTTTTGGAGTGGGCTTTATCCTCAAAATGCCCAAGGATATTTTTCCAGATATCAACATCCCCGTGGTGAGCTTGATTTGGTCCTATAACGGCCTGCCAGCCGAAGATTTTGAGCAAAGGATCACGACTTACAGCGAATTTGCTCTGTCAAACTATGTGAATGATATCGACAGAATTGAATCGCAAACACTGGACGGTTTGGGCCTCATTCGGGTTTATTTCCATCCAGAGGCGGAGATTGAGGCGGCTATAGCACAGGCCACAGCAACATCTCAAGCGGTCATCAGAAGAATGCCAGCTGGCGTACTGCCTCCAGTGGTTTTGCGCTACTCAGCCAGCAGCGTGCCCATTATCCAAATGGCGCTCTCTAGTCCCAGCATGGACGAAGCGGAACTATACGATTATTCGGTATATAGGATTCGCCAAGCCATCGCCACCATTCGAGGAACCACCATTCCCTCACCGCGAGGCGGGAAAGTGCGTCAAGTTATGGTGGATATTGAACCTAAAGCTCTACAAGCTAAGGGCATGTCTTCGCGCGATGTCAACACCGCAGTAAATAATTTCAACCTCACTCTGCCTACTGGCAATGCTAAAATTGGAGCTACCGACTATCGCGTCAATGTCAACATGACGCCTGATCTGGTGCAATCTATCAACAACTTTCCCGTAAAGGTGATCGATGATGTGGTGGTCTATCTGCGGGATGTGGCCTTTGCTCACGATGGGTTTTTAGACCAGACCAACATCGTGAGAAATCAGGGGGAGCGCTCGGTCTTAATGCCTATATTAAAAAATGGAGCTGTGTCGACCTTAAACATCATAGATGACTTGAAGCGCATGCTCCCTGACCTGCAAGCTGCGGCTCCGGCCGGAATGGTTATCAATTTGCTCTTTGATCAGTCAATTTTTGTCAAAGCGGCCATCCAAGGTGTCGTTTTGGAAGGTGCCTTAGCGGCATTGCTGACCGGTTTGATGATCTTGCTCTTTCTGGGAAGCTGGCGCAGCACCTTTATTGTGGTCGTCTCTATCCCACTCTCCATTTTGACCTCGATCATTTTTTTAGGGCTGATGGGGGAAACTCTCAACATCATGACTTTGGGAGGATTGGCGCTTTCCATAGGCATTTTGGTGGACAATGCCACGGTTACCGTGGAAAATATCCACCGGCAGATGGAAACGGGGAAATCGCTGCACAATGCCATCTTAGATGGATCTCGTCAGGTGGCTGTCCCGGCATTCGTTTCTACGCTTGCCATTTGCATAGTCTTTTTACCTGTAGTTTTATTGATAGGCCCTACCAAGTTTTTATTTACCCCATTCGCCTATGCCGTGGTTTTTGCCATTACCGCCTCGTACTTTTTCTCCAGAACCCTGGTGCCTGTTTTGATCAAATACATGCTGACCGAAGAAGTGCACCTGCAGGTCAATAGCTATAATGGAAATGCCGAGGCTGAACGCATTAAAACACAGGGGCATTTCCAAAGGTTTTTCCACTACTTTGATGCCCTATTTCATCGCTTTCGCACGGGGTATGGAGAAGTGTTAGATTGGTGTTTGCATTTTAAACTGCCTATCTACCTCATGTTTGCGATCCTTTTTGCCAGCTCCCTGCTTATTTTTCCCTATATAGGCAGAAATTTTTTCCCGAGCATAGATGCCAACTTAATCCGTTTGCACGTCAAAGCTGCCACTGGCACGCGTTTAGAGGTAACCGAAGAAATTTTTGGCGCGGTGGAAAATGAAATCAAACAAGTCATCCCAAATGAAGAAATAGCTCTGCTCATAGACAATATTGGGTTGCCCATTGAACCTTCCAGTCTAGCTTTTGGCGACAACGCCACCGTGGGCCCGTCTGATGGGGAAATTCTGATCTCCCTTCAGCCAAAAAGGAAGTTTTCCACCCAGGAATATACTAAAAAACTTAGAAGTCATCTTAAAGCACATTTTCCCGATCTCTTATTTTATTTCCAGCCAGCCGATATGATTAACCAAATTCTCAATTTCGGTTTGCCTACGCCCATCGATGTCAAAGTTGCCGGCCATAACAAAAAAGAAAATATTGAAATTGCCAAAGAGCTCGTGGAACGCCTCTCACATGTTCCCGGAGCGGTAGATGTGCATATGCATCAAGTATTGGATGAGCCAGAGCTCTATCTGCAGGTCAATCGCACATTGCTGGCTGAAAAGGGGATTACCCAACGCGATGTGGTCAATGATCTATTATTGACCTATAGCACAAGCTCTGCAGTCAATCCCAATTTCTGGCTAGATCGAAACTCGGGCATTCCCTACCTGATTGCCGTACAGTACCCTAAATACCGCGTGCACAGCACTCAGCAGTTTATGCGCATGCCTGTAGCCAGTCCATTGACTCAAGAATCTCCCCTGCTGGAGAATTTGGCAAAAATGGAGCGCAGAACAGGTGTGGGCGTGGCCAACCATCTAAATATCGCACCTGTNNATTTGACATTTATGCCAATATTCAAGATCGCGATTTGGGAGGGGTCTCTTCTGATGTGCGGAAAATTATCGCCGAATTTCAAACTAAAATGAAACCTGGCAATCAGATTTTGTTGACGGGCTCAGCCGAAAATATGGACATAGCCTTTGACTACTTAGGAGGTGGTTTTATTTTAGCCTTGATCTTGATTTATTTCATCTTAGTCATCAATTTTCAGTCATGGCTAGATCCCTTTATCATTATCATGGCCATTCCGGGAGCTATTACGGGCATCTGCTGGATGCTGTTTTTGACCCACACAACCTTTAGCGTGCCAGCCCTTATGGGCACAATTATGTGTGTAGGCGTGGCCACCGCCAATAGCATTTTGATCGTCAGTTTTGCT
>PLSG01000117.1 GCA_003164155.1 Parachlamydiaceae bacterium
TTGCTTGAATTTCCTATACACTAAAATATGCGTAAAAATCTAAGTCATAACTCGTGATCCTGCAATTTCAAAAATCCCCTTAGTAACCCCGCCGCCGGCGTCAGAATATTCGAAGACAGCGTTAGAGCCTAAAGAAGAGAGAGTGCCTGCATAGGGGCTACCATTTGCCGCTTCTTTCGTTAGTAAAGGTAAGTTCGCTTCCCTGGCATATTCCTTAGCGTAGGCATTTAAAGCAGCGTTTAAAGCACTATCCATCACACTTGCATAATGCCTTTCGAGAAATAAGACCGGTGTCTTGTTTTCCTTGTCATAAAGTGCTCGCAAAATGGCCCGTGCTTTAATCTTACCTTCTTTATCTTTGATCACTAGGGCACTGTTTTTGTAGTCAATGACATAAGCCAAAGCACATTTATTTAAGTAAGGTGTACCATCAATGGATTGACAACCTGCAGTTTCACTTGCCAGTAAAAGCATATCTACTGGATCTCTTGTGAGGCCTATCTTCCACCCTGCAAACTTGCCTGTTTTGATGCTCTTTGCCTCCATTTGCTTGGTTTCGGCATGGTTCTTGGCAAAGCCTGCCATATCTTGACTCCATTGCTCCCAACGCGTGTCTTTGGGATCTTTAGGCGCCTGCAAAGATTTTTGAAGCGTTTCTAATAAGCTTTCCGCTTTCTCCGTGGTAGTTGACAAGAGTATTTCCAAGCAGATTTGCTGTATCTCTTTTTCAAGACCTTCTGGGCTTTCCGATAACGCTTTAAGCAAAACTAAAGGGGATTCTCCGCCTACTAAACAGTTCTTTAAGTAGGGAAGCGCTGTTTCCCATTCAACTATATGTTTATCGCGTACGAGCGTATTTTTCAGTAAATCGTCAAACTGTACGGCTAGAGACTTTTGCGCGGTTTTTCCTCAGGCAGATAGGCACTTAATTCCTTAAGAGCAGGAAAATGGCTCCATTGCTTATGGAATACTTCCCCTTTTTCTATAGCGGCTTTATCTTCGGGAAGAATTTTGAGTAATTCTGCTACAGCTTGGAAATGGCCGCTTTCGCTTCTTAGCTTGTGTAGTGCCTCGGGGCCTTGGAGCATAGCCATAATAAATTGACTGAAGGATTTTTGCATGAGAGCTTGGTCTGGTTCTGGCAATGCATTGATTTTACCTGCATAGACAAAAAAAGCATCGGGATAACGCTTTTCTAAGGGCTTCTCTATATATGTACTCCATGCTGTAAGAAACTCTTCTTCGCTGCTAAAGCTTTTGGGATCCATCTTAAAAATATCTTTAAGCTGTCTCTGAAGAATCGCACGCAATTCACTTAAGGAAAGTGAGTTTCCGCTTTTAACTATTTCTTCTCCACAGCCTATGCTCAGTAAAGTATTGAGTAAACTGGCCCGCTCTTGAATATTTTTTTCCCTTGAAAAAGCTATTTGCAGAAGCTGCTTTTTATTGGCTTGGGGACTTTTCGCATGGAATAGATTCGTTTGTTGGCTAGAATTGAGCACCTTAGGTTGTTTTAAAAAGCTCATTTTTGAAGTAATAAATGCATCCAATAGCTCGCTGGATTGCTTATTTAGTATCTCTAACTGTTCTTTGTTTTTTACTTTCTTGGCGCTTTCTTGCTGCTGTTCCCCTATTTCTAGCTGGTGCATAAACATGCGCAAATCATCTGCATGTTCCACAAACTGTTTCTTCAGGATGCTGCTTTTTTTGTCCGCAGACAGCTTTGCTTTAGATAGACTGATGAGACTAAGGCACAACTGGCGCATTTTGGGTGCATCATCGATGCGGGATATGCTGTTAATTTGCGCCGTAAAGCTCTGCATAGTTTCTTGATCTGAGCTGCTTAAACACGCCAAGGCGATGGGCAAGCGGTAAGGATTAACTGCTTGGAGTCCTATAAAAAAATCCCATTTAGCTGGATCTAAAAAGAGCTTACACAGTTCACTTGCCATTTTTGTGCGCTCTTCCAGCGATCCTACACTGCTCATTTGCAAGCAGATTTCATCTTGTATGCTCAATACTTTTCTAATAGCTTCTTCACTAGTTTTTTCCAGGCTTTCACTAGACCTTACTTCTCCTCTTTCCCCCGAATCTGCTTTTTTTTTCTCTGTGCAAAGGGATAGTATGAGAGCTAGACATAATTGCTGGCGCTGTAACCACTCTTGCATACGCTCTCTTGCTGCTAGATCGCGATTGCTATCAATTTTAAGTTTGGTTTTGCTGAGATAGCTTGGAAAATTATGTATAGCTGAGAAATCAAAATCAGCGCTTAAATGCTTTTTGCAAGCGGTGATGATTATATCCTCACTTATAACCGAGGAATTTAGGAGCTCGAAAGCCAAGATTTCCAAGCGGCTGACGTTGCTCTTGAGGCCATAATATTCGATTAAGGATGTTGCCACAATTTCTGTCTTAGCAGCTATTTTGGCTATAGCTAGGCGATCGGCTTCATTCGTGATACCAAATTTAGCGATACCTTCAGTGGTGGCGCGTGGATCTTTTAAGACAGATAGCTCAGCTAGTTTTAGCAAACGAGGCTGGTCTGTAAGTCCGCATCTGACAAGATAATCTAAAAGAAAATCGACGCTTCTACGGACTAAAATTTCGCCAATTTCTGCCAAGCCCGCTTGGTCGGTTATGCCAAAGTTTCGAATATCTTGGCACAATTCCCATGCTTCGTCGTCGTTTTGTGCCATTAGTTTAGCTAGTTTCACTAAAAGGACTTGATCTTTGAGGCGGTAGTTTTCAATAACGCTGGAAA
>PLSG01000150.1 GCA_003164155.1 Parachlamydiaceae bacterium
TTTCTTAGGTTGATGCCTATGCCCCGGCAGCGGTACCACAGGGCTTAAGAGCCGCTTTTTTGTGTTTTTAGATAGACATAAACATATCTTAAACAATGATCAAATATTATAGCGAAACTTGTTGTTTATGCAATGCGTGTGATATTCTTTGTGTGTGGTATTCTGTGTTGATTTTTTAAATAAAAATAGATAGGGGAGATTTGTTGTGGCATCGCCAGTCAGTAGTCATTTGAGAACACCTAACGTTGGGAATGCCCAAAAAAAAGAAATTCCAAGAAGAGAGACTTTGCATGACATTATGCGAGATTGCATTCCCGCCTATTTAAACGAGAAGGCATTGTGTGCCTTATCTTGCACCTCTCGAGAAATGTTCATAGCGTGTAATGATGGCTGTATCTGGGATAAAAGACACTCTGCCAGAGTTAGAATGATAAATCAAAACCCTACGGCTGAAGAAAATGATCTCTATAGGATGGCTATGCGCATTCAGGCAGAGATACACACGAGAGGCATTCCAAATCCTATGCTTTTGTATCTCGCTTCGAAAAGTCCCCTGTATCAAATTGAACGTGAGTTGCGAGAAGGCGTGCTGCGGGGTAGATTAATTGAACTCGCCAGGCGAAATAGAACCTCCATGCGTGTGCTGCGACATGCCATACATTTACTTGGAGGGATAATGATTGCGTCGGGCATGGAATTTTATGCAGCAAAAGTTAATACTTATAAGAGAAATCTACTTGTAGCCTTGAAAAATATGGATGGGGGCAATATCTCTAAAGAAACGCTTGAAAATATCGTGGTTTCTGGCATGATTTTGCCAAACTCGATTTCTGCCTGCGCACTGGGAGTTTTATCGCTTGCGGCAAAAGAGGCACTACCCATCGATGACTTGGTGACCGCGGTAGCCCAAAGCTTACTTGTGCATAGCTGTGCGCATAATGATTTTCCTGCGTTTTTACTTACCTTCCCCATTGCTATCTATCTGCAACGCGATACTTCCGAATTTGTAAACACGCTAGCCTTATATTATTTTGCCCACAGCACAGCAGCTAACCGCGATCTCAGTAGTTTCACTAATTTGGTATTAGTAGGAGCGTTTCAGTACTCGGCGCTGAAAGCTTGGGTACCCTCCATAATGAAAAAAACCATCCCGGTTGTCTATGCCACTGCTTGCACGGTGAGCAAAGTCGGACCTAAAGTTATCAAAAAAGATCCCGTGTTTGTAGCGTGCTTGGCAATTTCACAATTCACCCTGTTGTACACAACATACAACCATGGTTTTATTAAAGGGACGGCCGCTACAATGGGGCTTATAGTTGCCGCTGGAGTGGCTAAGCGCACGCATGCGGTTTGCCGCCAAGTTGTTATTCCCCGCGCTCGCCGCTTGAGGGGCGCATGTTATCCTACGAGAGCTGTTCAGCTGGTGCGCGATGTGGCCGCCGCTGTAAATCGAATTTTCGGATTCTTTGAAGACATGCGGCGCTTCTCATAAGAGGATATGCTTATCTCTTATAAGGGAACAGTAGAAGGTCCTGTACAGAGGTCACAAATGTTGTGCCGTTATGCGACAAGATAATTTTGAGCTGCGGTGAATAATCGTATAAGAGCTCCCTGCAGATTCCGCATGGTGAGACAATTAAGGGTTCAAAAGACCCATTGAGATAGGCCACCACGACTAAAGTATCGATGTCCAATTCCCCATTCTCAATAGTTTTGGCCAATGCTATGCTTTCAGCACATACGCTAGCCCGCGTGGCAGTGGTCTTTAGATTGAAGGCCGTATATATCTTGCCTGACTTGGTGCGCATGGCAGCTAAGACAAAATGCTTATCGGGCTGAAAAATATTTTTCAGCTCTGCTTGTGCATACCTTATGAGTTCCACATCTTCTGGTTTTTCCAATGGCCCAAGCGCGCTATGCACTGCCGTTTGGAATAAAAGACAAACGGCAAACCAAAGTACACTTAAAAATGGAGCTAACTTGCGTATTTTCATGATCTACTCCTGTAGATTTGAATGAATTAAAATGCTGGCCCATTAAACAATCCTATATATGTTTGCAATCGGAAATACAAGGGAAAACCCTGTTTACAATCTATTGTTCCATCCGCAATATCTTTTGCAAAAGATCCATATAGAGAAAACTAATTTGTTTCTTAGGGGAAGCAAGTCTATGCTTCAACATGATTTCCGTCTATTACAAACATTATTTGATTATTAGCTGAGACCATGCAGGATCTGACAAAATAATGAAATTTTCTATACTTAAAAACAGGTGTTATTCTACATTTTGGAAAACCTCAAAAACAGGAGATATACCATGTCTACCTCTTCTTCAGCTGTATTGCACAGGCCTTCCACGCCCTGTTCCTCTAAATCTGATGTATTGCGAAGCGCGAGCGAGAAAGTTCCCACAGCGCCTCAAAGCTACATGGGATCTTGTTGGAAATGGATCACCCATAAGGCGGCTTCATGCGTACCCAATGTCTCGGAGCAAACGATTTGGCCCCTAGACCTATCCGCTCGAATCCATAAATTTAGGGCAGACTTATTGCATTTTCTAGTCCTTAAATCCGGTTCTTGCGGATTTAAGGACTAGCAACTTGCCATGGCTAAGCATCCTATAGGTTTGCTTAGCTTTTGCCTTACGAAGAGATAAAGGACTACCTGATTTTAAGGTTGATTTATAGAAAAAAATGGCTGGTCCCGGAATAGGAATAAAGGCGCTTGATCTGGGAGACTTGATTCTATAATGTGACTTATTTCTTNNAAGTTTTTCTGTGGTCTCAAGATGCAGCCGAGCTTCATTATTATTTTCTTTCAAAGATTCATGGACTTGTAGTGCTAATTCTATGCGCTTTAAGTTGCTTTTAGAATTTTCCATAATGATTTTACTTAATTGGATAATGTCTTCAATTTCCAGGCCTGGTTTTTCCGTTTTTTTGAATTGCTCTTCAATCAATTTAACTTTGGCTTGCAGTACCGTAGCATGTCTGATACTATCGGTCAAGGATGCTTCGACCTTTTTAAAATTCTCTTCTGATGACATCAGATTTTTCATCGTGGATTCATAAATCAGAATGACCTTGGTGTAACCTTCAGAGAGCCTCTGTTTATGCCTGTTCAAATCAGAGAGCTCCTGCTCGCTCAAATAAGTGGGCATTTTGAGAATAGACAAACGGTGTAAAATTTTAGAAGTTTCTGAAATGTTTTCCTTTATGCGTGAAACATGACTGGAAATTTCCTCGATTTTGGCTTTATTTTCCTTCTGAAAAATTTCCAATGTGTTTAAGACAGCCTTAGCGTTTTCTATCAATTTTACTAAGTGATTAGACTTATCAACGGAACTGAAAATGTTTTTTAGGTCGCAAAGAGTAGCAAACGTAGCAATAGCGCTGCCTTCGAGATTGCCCGCATACACCTGTAAGCATGCGAGAGCTGCTGAACCAGTAGCTGTGGTAATCCGGCTAGGTTCACTGATGGCCTTGCTGAATGCTTCTTCACTCACTATGGTGGATATTCCAGTAATATTACCTAAACTTTGAGGGCTAGAAGCCATAATTATCCTTTTTTAGAGATTAGGTTTTTTATTAATCAAAGATTGATTTTCAAAAGTGTTATATGTGAATCAACTTTATGTTGTCAAATGAATATAAAGATTTGATAAAGATGTTTTTTTTATCTAATAACAGCTGTAAATTAGGTAAGTGCTCATAAAGTGGAGGA
>PLSG01000408.1 GCA_003164155.1 Parachlamydiaceae bacterium
ACGGCGGGAAGGTCGAATGACACAGAGTGAGTAAGCACAAAGCTACCCCAGCCTGCCGCCAGCAGGACCGCTAAACCACCTAAAAAGAAGTTGAAATGCGAAAACCACTTTTTATCCATATAAAGTATTGTATCCCATCCCCTCTTTAATATCCTTGGATCCATTTTATCAGACAACATCGAAATCTGCAATACATTTCTAACACTTTTTTTAAACTTATGCACTAGAGCGCGTGTCTCTTGGATCGCCATATGCTTATAAATATATTTAATTGATTGCACGCCGCAGCAAGCCTGACGTATAATCCGGCAGGGGTGCCAAAAAGCGTAACTGGTCAAATTCCCCTGAGGAACCGAGGGGATCTGATCAGTTACTAACACATGAGGTCAATGATGAGCTTGCCAAATTATGAAAAAAAAGAAACTCAAGATTTTCAAAAAGAGTGTCATGCAAAAGCTAAAGATGATACTGACGAAGTGTTTGGCACTAGTAAATCCCGTGCAGCCATGGCCTGCATCCGGCGCTATTCTTGCTCTAACCCTGGGGATACTATAGCTTTTCTGTTTTTGGTTTTAGGCATTGTGGTCGCCACGTTTAACCCTCTATTGGGAGATCTGCTGATTGGGATGATCGCCGGGTTTTACTTTACCGAAGAACTCATTCGATCCCTGCGGCAGGTCAAAGCCTATGTACAAAAAGAGGGGCTGATGCGCAGTTTGATTCCCATAGGCGTCATATTAGGTGTGTTTATTGGCATACCCGCCCTATGTATAGCGGCCATTATCGTAGCCGGAGTCAAATACATCTTCATACCCGAGGCAAAATAGTAGTTTCATAAACCAAGAAAAGAGCAGCAATCTATGTATAAAGAAGAGATCGAATACACCTGTGAGGGCACAAAATTATACGGGACGCTATACAGTCCTTCCAAAAATGAAAAGAAACGCCCCGGCATTCTCGTGGTTCACGCTTGGCGCGGCAAAGATGACTTTACCTGTGAAAAAGCCCAAATGCTGGCTGAACTTGGCTATGTCGGCTTTGCTGTGGATCTCTATGGCAAAAAGACGCCTGCACTCTCCAATGAAGAAGCAGGACAACTCATGCTGCCATTGTGGATGAACAGGGCGCTTCTACAGGAAAGAATTAAAGCCGCCTATAGCGTACTCTGCCAACAGCCTTGCGTGGATGCCAAGCGGATCGGAGCGATCGGCTTTTGCTTCGGGGGGCTAACGGTCATTGAACTGCTAAGAAGTGGGGCCGATGTGCGCGGCATCGTGAGTTTTCACGCTTCGTTTGGCAATGCGCGCGATCATGTCCAGGCCAAGACGGTGCCCATCGCTCCCCACATTACTGGGGCTGCACTGATCATTCACGGACACGACGATCCGTTGGTGTCCCAGGCAGATATCGCGGCCATGCAAAGCGAACTCACCATGGCCGGAGTGGATTGGCAAATGCATATCCACGGTCACACCGCGCATGCCTTTACCGATCCGCAGGCGCACGCTCCGGAAGCCGGACTGATGTATCAAAAAAAGACTTGCGAGCGAGCTTTAAAGGCTATGCGCAATTTCTTCGAAGAGGTTTTGATTTAGAGGCTCTTTATTACCCACATTCTATTGCTTGCCAAGGTTAGGATGAAAATTTACAGGATGGGAAGGATGAGGAAAAAAGACAAAGAACAAGCCTATCTTTATCCTATTCCTTATCCTCCCCATCCTGTAAATTTTTGATCTAAACCTGCCCATATAAAAACCAGAAGCCCCGTTACCTAATTTACTCTCATTCAATTGCTTGTCAAAGTTAACAAGAGAGCAGACCTCTAAACCTTCCCAGGAAAATACCCATCCAAAATGCGTCGCTCTATCAAGGGCAAAGCAATCAACACCGCCAAAATAGCTAAGGGATGGATGCCGCCGCGCGCCCAAAGGGCGTAAAAGTCATCGGCAAATAAGTTTTTAGATGGGCGCGCACCTCCCACGGGGTTAGCCCAGATATGCAGCAAACTCCAACATCCGTAGACCACTTCGTTTAAAAGTTGCGATACTCCATGCAGTTCCAACCCCTTGCTCAGTTGGGGATGAGAGTCTTTGCAAAAGTGGCTGGCCGCAAATTCCCCCATGGCAAATAGCAGCGAAGCGGTTGTGCCAGCCGCCGTGATCAACAAGATAGCCTTATCTTTGCCAAATAGGCTACCTAGCCGAGTCAGCCCATTCGAGACCACATACTCCGTACTGCCCTTGGTGAAGGGAACGATTCGCAAAGAGGCTTTAGGGTTTTTGAAAAGGGCAAAAGCGGCTAGGAAATGCCCGAGTTCATGAATGAGAAAATTAGGCGCTCCCAACCCGATAAAATTCAGCAAGGAGAGATGGCTGAAGTTTTTTCCGTAGCTAGCCAAAGTGGGATATAGAGCCTCCCATGCGCTGGCGTGAGGGGATGCATGGCCGCGATATACATGCATGGCGGCCAACCCCACGGCTGAGACGAGTGTGGCCACAAGCGCCACATTCAAAGCAGCCATGCTAATGGGCACTAAGCTCATCGGCCCCGCCAGAAAATGGATGGCGGCGGTGTTGACGCAAAAGGCCGCCGCCATGCGTAAAAGCTCTCGCTTGGCCAGGGCGTCCACTTTGCCAGAGGTCGACCAAGCAGGCAAAGATGGTAGAATGCTGAATTGCTTTGCACAGAGAGGGCTGGCGGGAGAGCGTTCCCTCTCAAATTGTGGCAGAGGCCTCAAATGTTGCCCAAAAGTCATGCGGGTGGATAATTCAATCATTCTCATGCCCTGGTTGATTTTATACTTAACTGATCAGATCTCCCTGAAGAAACCAAGGGGGATCGGGAGCCAGTATACAGCATAGGTATTAAGAGCAAATAAAGATTCGAATGCTTAGACGGAAAACGCCATTTGAAGCCCGCAATTGACAATTAAGACATTTCATTTTCACTCATTTAAGTATTAAAACCTCTAAAAATAAACTAGCTCACTGTAAAATAAAGCACAAAATTTGTGAACGCAAATTTTCATTTTTGGAATTGACTTTAAAAAAACCTTTTATGTATAATATACACAACTTAACACGACCGGCACTCGCAATATGGACTTTCTGATCTGCCGCACATTTGTGCGTGCTTTTAAAAGCCTTTAAAAGGAAACTCATTTCATGTTACATCAGATTTTTTCGGTTATAGAATTCATTGAAGACAACCTATGGGTCTTCATTGGATTTCCCGCTATTATGATTTTGGGTCTTTATCTATCGTTTAAAAATAGTTTTGTACAAATCCGCAAGTTTCCCTATGTTGTCAAAAGCTTTGGCCGCATGCTTTTCGCCAGCAATCAAAAGCAACAGGGCTTGCATCCCATACGCGCCTTCTTTGCCAGTGTAGGAGGCTGCCTGGGCATAGGCAATGTTATTGGCATCTGTACCGCCGTGCAAATCGGCGGTCCAGGCGCTCTTTTTTGGATATGGGTGACGGGTATAGCGGCGATGATCTTAAAATACTGCGAAGTTTATCTAGGCGTGCGCTTTCGCGAGTCCAATGGCAAAGGCGGCTATAATGGCGGTCCCATGTTTTACCTCAAAAGGGTATTCAAATCGAAGTGGATCCCCTCTTTTGTTTGTGTGCTCTTATGCATTTATGGCGTGGAAATCTTGCAGTTCAACGTGGTGATCAACACCGTCAGCTCAAACTTCCCCATAAACAAGTACCTATTTACCTTTATTCTACTTGGGTTGGTGATATTTGCCGGCAGCGGCGGAGTGCGCCGCGTAGGCATGATATCTAGCGCCATCATTCCCTTTTTTGTGATAGCTTACATGGGCATGGGTTTTTGGGTGCTCTATCAAAATGCCGCGCTCATTCCCGAAGTCCTTCAAACGGTTTTCAAATCGGCTTTTTCGGGGCATGCCGCCGTGGGAGGCTTTGCCGGCAGCGGCCTCATTCTGATGATTTCCATGGGGATTCGCCGAGGGGCCTATAGCAGCGATGCGGGAGTGGGATTTGCCTCTGTAATCCACAGCGAGAGCTCTACGCGCAGCCCCGAAAAACAAGCCCTCTTGGCGATCTTCGATGTCTTTTTAGATCTTTTTATGGTGTGCTCGATGAGCGTTATCTTGGTGCTGATCACCGGTGTGTGGAAAGAGCCTATCGACCAGCTGTTGCTAGTGCAAACTGCCTTGGGGATGCATTTTCCCTATATGCAGTATTTTATGCCCGTATTTATTTTCTTGCTGGGCTATAACACGATCAATGCCTACTTTTGCGTAGGGATGAAATGCGCCGAACATCTGTCGCCGCGCAGAGGGCGCGTCTTATTCTACCTCTATGCTATTGTTTCGCTGTTGCTTTTTTCCTTTGTCGATACAACTCAGGCAATGACAATTATGTCCCTCACCCAAGTCCTGCTGCTAATTATCAATCTGTATGGAATCTATCGCTTGCGCAACGAGATCGATTTTAACTTTGCTAAAGAGGAGGCCTCTGAAGGGGTACTTGCCACGGCTGAAGCCTAAGACACTTTATAAGGCATGAGGACCTTGAGCTGCTGCCAGGTTGGCAGGGAAATTTCAGTGCCCAGGACTTCCACCACCGCCGACCCGGTCAGTGTGCCATAATAACCGCATTGACTCAAAGGATAACCTTGTAGATACCCGTGCAAAAAGCCACTGGCAAACAAATCGCCGGCCCCTGTGGTGTCCAACACAGCCATGGCCTTTGCAGGGCAATGCCATAGTGTGTTTTGGCTGGCGACTATGCAGCCCTTATCCCCTAACAAGAGCACTGCAACCTTGGCTATATCTTGCAATTTCAGGGCAGTCTCTTCAGGGGAGAGTTTTCCAACTAAACT
>PLSG01000333.1 GCA_003164155.1 Parachlamydiaceae bacterium
AAAAGGTAAAGTCCATGAGACTTTGGCCGTGGCCAGCAGCGAGGTGTTTTCCCGTGAAATCTCAGAGCATTTTCTGATAAAAACCAAACGGCCTAACCTGCTTATGCGCTACCGGCTGCTGCGCTTAGCCAGCCGACTGTTGCCTAACAAAATCAACTTATCCCCTGTAACGCGCAACTTATGCCTTGAACACCTGGTGGTGAAGTGCCTGGAAACCTCCAAAAAGCATCCAAACCCTACGGTATCCACCTCCTATCGCCAAAGGGCTGTGCGCACATTCAAAAAATTGCTCCCTCCCCAGGATGATTCCTTAGGGATGCAAGAATTACATAAATTCTTTTTAGTGCGCATGGCCGCGCTTATCGGATCCAAACACTCAACTTTTATTTTTTTAGGAAAAACCCTGCTTGAGCACGCCATTGCCCCGAACCACCCCCAGCGCAAAGCACTCAAATGGCTGGTAGACAAACAAACCATCGACGCGCGATTTTTTGAAACTTTTCAGCGCTTCGCCTTGGAGTTAAACCCCGCCTTAATCGAGCATAGCGTTTTTCAAAAAGCAAGCTTTGAACACGCTATAATAGAAATGAAAGATGAAGGAAAAGAAGAAAATCGTGGCATAGAAGACACAATAGCGGAAACGCAAATTCTTACAGCCTGGAAAACATACCGACAGCACGATTCTTCTGAAAAGCTAGAGGTGACCAAGCGAGCTATCTTATGGCTTCGCGATAATATACCCATAAGCGGTAAAGAGTCGCACACCCGCCTGTTCAACCATTGTCAATTCATCGTTCAGGGCCTTGTGGAAGGAGAAAAACGCCTTTCTGTGCTTTCAGAAGACGAGCAGTTTTTTATCGCCGATAATCTACTCTACGCGATTGAATTGCTGTCTAAAGCTACACGTACAGACACGGTAAATGAAACTTTCCGTCTTTTCTCTTTAGTGGCCAATATGCCGGCTCCCCAAGCCATTCGCTTTGAGCAAATTCAGCATACAGAAAAAAAGGCGATTTTAGCGCAGAGACGGCTAAAAATTGCCACGGCACTCACCCAAAATTTTCTGCTACGGCGAGCAAAAAATGCTTCTAAAAACAGTTCTCAAAAATCCACTTTCGAAGCGCTGCATTTTCTGACGCGTTTTCTGCTCACTTTGGATCTGAAAAGCGGCGAAGCTTATCAGCTTATGCTTAGAGCTATAACTTTCTTGCCAAGAACCCCTCCGCATGCGTTAGAATACCTGGAAGCCGTGAACATCTTGAGCAAGCTTTGTGCACATACAGAAGGCGCCTTGCGCACACACACGCTGCGCCAACATTGCGTTTTAAAGACTCTTAAAGAAGGCATTTATCATCCTTCCGAGACGCATTTATTTGCGGCTGTTCAATTGTGTGGGACGTTGATTAACCATCGCCTCATCATTGCAAATTGTTGGCATCCCGTAGAGAAAATCATCCTTTTATTGCTAGGCAAATTAAAGGCCAACAAAATTAAGCCTTCCTCTAAAGATCTCTATGCATGGCTGATTCTCCCTCTTATAAACACACAGGCCTTACTGGACTTTCGCCCCCTTGCGCGTACTACCTGCCTCAAATATCTATCAGATATAACCCCCGTAAGCGCAGAGTGGCTGCCTCAGCTTTTACCCACTCCAAAAGATCTTATGGCCTATTATGTGGGGATGATACAAGTCTATGATCAGGATATAACTAGCTCTCAAGCACATAAATGGCTAGTGAGCCTCCCCTCTCTTTCCAGCCTGGATACAGAAATTCACAATTTGCATGCCCAATGTCAAATTGGACTGCGCATTAAGTGCAAGGATACCAAAAACTTCCAGGAAATTTTCAGAAAGTATTTGCAGCTAACACTAGATGAAAGGATTGGTCTGTTACCTAGCATAGTTCGCGGCTTGGTCGAACTATCATCTATATCCGATTTTAATCCACTTGTCGCCGACTCTCTCTTTAAACCCTTGGCCACGTCCTTTCTGCCTTTTGTAAAAAAGCTTATGGACTCTCGCATGCAAAGCCCTTTGAGAAAGGAATCCACTATAGGCATGTGCGCCTTCGAGGAATCTTTAGCAGGTATTAGTGCCTTCTTGAAAGGTTTTAGGGAGGAGATCAATAAGTACAAAGACAAACCTTTTCACTCAACTGCCCTGGAATATCTCAGCCAATCGCTTGAAATTGCTATCGAAGAAGGACCATTTGTACATCTAAAAAATTCAACTTTTGCCTTCTCCCCCGAGCAAGGAGCAGCAAGTCTAGCTTCTGATCAATTGAATCTGCAATTCTTTTTGCTTATGGATTTAACCAAAAATTTAAACCCTTCTTTAGCTATTGACTGCTTAAATAAAGTACAAGCTTGCTATCTATTATGGAAAGGAAGTGAAAAGTTTAGCAAATTGTTCTTGAATGCCGCCCACGGATTAGGCTGCGGTTTGTTTGCTCAGGATCCCTCGCAATACAACACCATATTGAGCCAATACGAACGCTTGTTTCAGAGTGCTTGCAATGAGTTAAACACTCCATTTGCCTTTGAATGCCTAACAGCTATTGTAGAGCTAAATTATGAGCTTTCTGCCACTCCAATCGTTGTAGAGCTCGGAGGAGACCTGGCTAAATTAAGGGAGAAATGCCATGCGCTGAAAATTACCTGGAAGCCCACTTGGGGTGCCGTCTCAGCGCAAAAAGCCATCAACGACTGCTTAAAAGGCAATAAATCTGAAAAAAAAGCATCCAATGTAAAGAAAAACGAAAAGAAAAAATAAACATAACTACTCACATCCCACCACAGAGGAACTGTGGGGGATCTGAATATAAATTATTGGGTGTGAATTATTCGTTTCTTGCAGACATACTTCTACCCTAGTACACTGTAAATATTAAATTGATGGATTTGGCCATCCACGACTCTTGGCATGGTAAAGTTGCGGTTTTATTCATCATATAGCACGCCTTCAGCGTGCGAAA
>PLSG01000107.1 GCA_003164155.1 Parachlamydiaceae bacterium
GGGTTCAGATGAGTTTAAGCTGCAAGCTGGGCGTTTAGATCTGCGCAGCAAAGCGAAAGAAGAACTAGAAGAAGAGCTTGAAGAGCAAGCCGGTGAAGGAAGAGTGGAGATGGGGGTATGCAGATGCTTGTGAGGATTTTTAGGTATAAGCGAAAAGCTAATCTCTTTGCTTTCCTTGGCATCCGCTGCGTCAGCTGTCTTTGCATGGCTTTCAAGTTCGGCTTCAAAGGATCTCCAATGTCCATCAGACAAAGCTTCAGAGGCAATATGAGCGGTTGCGAGGTCTAGCATATCNNTAAGAGGCAAGCCCGGTAGCTGTCCATTTGCTTTTCTAGTGAAGCCAAACTGCCTTGTAGATTCGCCATGCCTTGTTGGATCAAGACTTCTCTTTTGGAACTTTTACGATAGGAACTCATTAATTTGCGCATTGTAAGGCTATATCCCGAAAAAACCACCTGCTCATCTTTATTCGACTTAAACAGTCTATTTAGGCCTTCAAACACAGCACATAATATATGGAAAGGAGCATTGCTTTTGCACATATCTGCGAAAGATGAATTTTTGGCATTCGCTTCCAAGGTATCTATTATCGAACTTAGGAAGTGGTTTGCNNTCTAAGTGGGGTTTGAAGAGCTCAAAGCATTCTTGGATTGTCTCTGCATAGCACTCTAGGCAAATATTTTCAAACTGCGCCAGTTCAGAGGCATCCCACTCCAAGGAAGAAGCCAGGGATTTTTTCATCATGGCAGTATTAGCGCGGTCAGAGCAAGTGGTGTGTTTGCTCTCCTTACAAGTTTCATTTCTTACGAACCCAGCCAATGTCCGCAATAAAAGTGAAAACAGTTCAGGCTGCATTTTTTTCAGACCGCTGAGCGGAGTGAAACTTTTCAAGCGCTTTATAATTTTATAGAAAAATTCCCCTTTAATGCTATTTAACCTTTCGATAACTTCTCTTTGCAGTTTTGTGGGGGGAATCCCTTCAGCGAGTTCGAAGACGCTTACACGCTGATTTGGAATATCCAGAAGTGTTTGAATGACTTGTAATCTGCGCTCTAAACTTCTTTTAAGATGGCCAGTTTGTGCAATAAGTTTTTGGGTGGCCATCAGGTTTTTTGGGGATTCACCGGCCGACAAGGAATGGCAGTGAGTCTGCCACATTTTAATTTCTTGGGTAACTTTGGATTGTAGGGCTATCACCGCTCGATGCAAATGCGTTATCTCTAATGCCTCTGCTTGCATATCCCGTTTTGTATTGTGTTCACTAACTTTAACCCTGCGCCCAAAAATTAGGGAATTATAAGATGTGGCTTGCTTGAGAATCGACCAGCGCCGCTGATTGCCCATCATTTTTGAAAGGGTCTTTTCCATTTCCGCACATAAAAAAATGTGCTGCCGTANNTCAATAAAGCTGACGGCGGCAAGATCTGGTCGCGGCAGATTGCCTTGGTCGACTTCAGGTGGGCATAGAGCCAGGGCAAATAAGCTATCCAGGTGCTTGTCAAATGGAGCTATGTCCACCTCTAAGACGCGCGCCAAATGCAAGAATGCGGGTCTCAAACTCTCTAACTGCATTCCCTGGGCCTGAACATCACATTGCGCCAATGCATTAGCTGGCAATTCTTTTGCCAGCAACTGACGCATCATGAGGCTGACCAAATTGTAGGCCAGCTGGAGTGATCCTACAGATTTTTCTGTATGGGCAGTTTGCATGCTAAATAGCACTTTCATCATACCCAACTGCACTAGATCGCTCACTTTGCAGTTTTTGCCATGCATGGGCATAAAGAGCATGGAGAGCTGATCCAAATGATGATTAATCAATAGATTGGGTGAATGCTGGGTGCAGGACGCAACTGATGCATCGGCTAGATTCCTAGAAGGGATGGGTTTATGAGAAGAAGTTGATGAGGTAGAAGATGTATCACTTGTGCATGGTTTCGTGGGAAGGTCACAAGGCATAGCATCTAAGAGGTTTTTGAGGCGTTTAAGATCATACTCCTTGGGCTTAATGCGCATACATTCCAGCAGAAGTTTTCGGCGGTCTGCTCCACTGGCAAGTTGCCCGATGATCGCCGCCTCATAATCGTCAAATAACTTTGCTGTGTCATCTGGTACAAACGGCTCTTGTGGTATACTTTGAGATGCTAGCGGCGTGAACTGCGTTTTTTCTATGCCTTTAGATTCCACAGATTCAATTAGCTGACGGGCAACTCTTTTGAGCGCAAAATCTCCAGGAAAATTGTCTGCACTTAACTCCGCGGCATCTAAAGTTCTACAGATGCCAAAAAGTTCCCTGTAGGCCGTTTTGGAAAGTGATAAGAATTGAGGAAAGGCTTTAAAACAAGTGGCCAAATGCGCGCTGAATGCATGTGAATTTTGCGCGGCTGCATGAAAGGTTCCTTTGGCGTCTATTTCGGAAAGTGGGAATAAATGCGCAGAGGCCGCAAAAGCACAGGGAACGCTGGGAAGGCTCATAGTTTACCTGAAAATTAAACTTTTTAAATGAAGAAGAAGGTAATCAAACCCCTATTCGGATGTCAAGTGAAATTGGAAATGCTTTGATTACTTTTGAACCCTGCTTAAATTTGTGTGATTTTTTCACTTTAAAACACTATAAAATCAACACCCTAGCCCAAGGCAAGCGCTAACGCAGCCCTGGGGAAGCAAATAATCTGGAGAAGCAAATAATTTCTGCACCTGTATGCCGATCCGAGGGGTCTACCCTCATCTTTTATAACAGCATTCTTTCCCATTCTCTTTCTCCAAAACATTGGTAGCACTCCAGGTAATCTACAACCAGACTCAAGAGAGGATAACAACAACAACAAAAAATCAAGTAAAAATCATAACAGTTTGTAGTCAAACAGTTTTTTAAATCTTTAATGTCAGTTAATTTATGCGTGTGTGATGAAATAAAACAAATACATTTTTTCCCAGGGCGCCCTGGGCTGTTGCACTGCCAGCCCTTCAGGCT
>PLSG01000263.1 GCA_003164155.1 Parachlamydiaceae bacterium
TCCTAAATAGAGGCCTGCGCCAGGGATGGCTGACGGAAAAAGATGGTAAGGAGATGCACTCTCTTTTGTCCGAAGTCGTCCAAGATACACATAAAACGATCAGATGGTGTCGAGAAAATTTTGACCGCGCATGCCCATCTATTATGCTTGGCAAAATAGATACCGCGAGTATTACTCTACCGAGCCCTCTATTCTTGCCCCCTAATAATGGATATGCATGGGAAGGGGAATTCGTAGCCTTCAAGCCAAGAGTGGGCTTGGGAATTCCCGCTTGGAGGCTGGACGAAGGGGCAGCCCAAGCCAGAGCCAATNNTTTTGCATACTCCTATTTTGCATACTCACTGGGAGCTTTTAAACTGCATGCCTACGACGACGACTTCGCATGCTGAAATTCACACTTTTGTATGCCATATTTTCGAGGCCATGCCATTACTCCAAAGCGATTATTGGATGCATATTCCCCCTCAAGATCTCGAAATCTGCATAAAGCGTATAGCGGATCTGGGCAACATATTTATGGCTACCTCCCTAAAGCTTTCGCATGTGGAGGGAAAAAGATTCTGGATTAGATATTTTATGCAAAGAAACATGGCGCTGCAAATCAAACTCTTGCGTCAACTGCCTTCAGAGTATAAAAATCTATACATCGATACGGACGGCTTTATTTTTGCTAAGCATTCTTTGGGAGGCTCTCCGGAGTTATTAACCAGCCCCTATATGGTTGCCTTCTCTCCTGAGCGCAATGCAGAACTAGTGGACATTCAACAGGTTTTCACAGAGGCTTGTGATGTCTATCAGCAGGGCATGTTCGGCAAAGGAGATTGGACAGAGAGCAATATTTCAGTTGCTAATGTTGCCGATAGCGATCTTCAAAATCGTGATTTTTTGAGAAACGAAGTAGCCTTCACGAAACGCCATCTCGATTCCTATCCTACGATTAAAAAGACGATAAGTGAAATTCTGCTTAAAATGCGATTATCTGAACAATCATACGAAGAGAATTTAAAAGATAAGGGGTTACCGCCTAAAGAAGCCACCATAATAGCCTATGCCATGACGGATTTAACTGGTACAATGCTGCCGATAGCTTTTTGTGCCTTGAAAAAGCAAGCTTACCTGACTTACTTTGCCTTAAGTAGCTATGTCGCAATCGATTTCTCCGTAGGTGGTCGGAGTTATCCAGCGGATAGTTGTCCGCAAGCTTGCAACTTAAAACATTGTTTATTGCCGTTAACTATTGGTAAGGGCTGGTATTCGAAAGAGGCCACCCTGCCTGTAAGTATAGGAATACGTTGGACGCGAGGCCCTGAGGATATTCGTTTACATTTAGGCTGGGACTGTTACCCTCCCTTGGAAGATAGCTCTCTTTGCGCCGAAACTATTAATTATCGTCACATTGACGATCCCAACACGCATATGCTCAATCAATTCTCGCAAAATAGCACTGTCTCAGAGAAAGCAGAAATTTACTGGGCTCTGCGCTATATCGCCAGAAGCGTAACTAAGTCACTGCAGATATTCAATCTGCTGGCTTACTTTAAAGCACGTCTCCCTTTTTTGAGCCAAAGCGACTATCAAACGATTCTTCAGTTACACCTTTTTGAACCTGGTTTATTGCACACGACCCTAGCAGAAAATCCGGAGTTTGCACAGGTCTTGATTTCTTTTGTACAAGATGGCTACGCTTATGCGCAGGAAATCAAGGACCTTCCCACGGCATGCTTTTTTTTGAGGTTGAGTCAAATTTTCAGAAGCTATTGCGGTTTTATATTCTCCCAAACCGGAAATGAAACACTCCACAAACTAAGCAGTTTGTTTCCTTCGCTTATCTCCGAGCTCACCCTCGTGGAAAGAATGGGGGGAAGCTCTCAAGATCGCGCCATTCTAGCCCGAGATATCATTGTCGAGTATGTGAAAAATCCCGATTTTGATGAAACTGGCATGTTGTGCATAATCAAAAGTTTCTTTGATCTTCCCTATCTCCTCGGTCCAAAATGCCAAAATCCTCTTTTACAATTAGATCTCCACAGGGCATTAGATGTTTTGGTAGACCGCATGCAGAAAAAGCTGCGCAATTCTCTCCACCTTGAAGCATTGGCGAAATTGCTTTCAAAAGCGGTTGGTGAGATTTTGAAATGGGATTTTACAAACTTTCCCATGGTTTCAAGCGAAGAGAATGCCTTCTCTATCGATTTTGCTGCAGGGCGGATTTACAAAAAAGGCATGTTAGATGCTTTTTTTGATGATAGAATTCTCAACCATGCTACTTTTAAAACACTATTCCCCGATCTTTCAGCTTTATCGCGCATAACCTGTAGAGAAGGGCGCTTTTATACTTTTTTTGATGCATATAATTATGAGAATCGACTTATCTGCTCAACGCATCATGTCGGAAACTATCAAAAGAAGATTGAAGGCACTTGGTGTGACTATTCTCCCGAAAGTTTGAAGGATGCACTGAAAAATGCGCCGTCTATTTTAGCGACTTGTCATATTTGGGCACTCCCATCAAGCGATGCATCTACATATTATTTCTTGGATAAATCCAATGGCATAATCCGCTATGAAGGCGTAGTAAAGGGCTCCGAGCCTTCAACTTTAAAACCCAAAAATAAGTCTAAAAGGAGTTCGCCACAGAATCTTCTCTCGGAGCTCACACTCTATAGAGTTGATATAGATGTTCAGGCAAACNNTCTCATTTGGAAAGATGAGCGCAGCAGGGAAACCATGATCGAATTTCCTCGATTTGGACTCACTTTCACGTTAGATCCCCAAGAGCATTCAGAAAAAGCTGAAAAAGAGGGAGCGAGCCATAAGAAATTCATGAGCGATGCTCCCTTTGCTGGTTATTACCTGGCCGCCAAGCAAGCGTGCTACCAGCTGAAAAGACTGGCCTTTTTTCTCGTGTTGGAAAATAAAGAGGGCAAAAGAAAGGTGCTCGTAGCCCATCATGCTCTTGAATATGAGAAAGGTTGGAGTCTATCCGATACGATCAGACCCACCCAAAAATCCTTTGGGGAATCGGTGAACTTCTACACTTTTGATATGACTGCCGATGGCAACTTGAAAAGCAAAAGCCGTGCCGGGCGGCTCATGCTGAGTTTCTTGTATCTGCTGCAGCGCGACTACACAGCCGCTCAAAAATTTTTGAAAGGACGTTCGACGTCCTTGCAATTGTATTCCAAAGAAGAGGTCAGCTTAATTGAAGAGATTGCCCTTGCAAAAGGTGTTACCGGGGATGAAAGCCATGAGGCTTGTTATATCCGGATTAACGCTTGGGCTATGCACTTGCTGAATCTTAAAAAATACGCAAACCATTTGCCTGCAACAGATTTTGACAGCCAAGCTGTGAAAAAATTCAGTTGGCCCATCAAGCAGAGTTTGTTATCATTCATTCGGCAATCTACGCATTCCCCGCATTTTGCTTTAAGCTCGCCTAAAATCCAAGTAATCGAGCTGTTTCTGCAATCTTCCAAAAAAAATACGCTGATAAAGCGATTCTGTGACTATCATCTAAATAAGCAGACAATTTCCGAAAATTACACAATCGACCATATTGCTGAAATGAGCATTGCGAAGCTTTTTGAAAGTGACAGCCTAGATAGCCTTATCGCCAAAGGGCAATATCCTGAGAGGTCAAAGAATTATAATTGGGAAACGAGTACATATATAAGACGTGGTTTTCACAAATATTTATTGGGGATTTCTGAGTGGGCAAAAGCCGCCTGTATGGCTATGAGGACAGCTCCTCATGCGTACATAAGCATGCAGATCTGGTCAACTTTTTTAGGCGCTTATTCCACAAATTCTCATGCCGATAGTATGCGAGGCACAGAAATTGTGGCCCATATGCTCAAATACTTTTTAGCTAATCCCCCTGCGATAGATGTCTTTAGAAAAGGTATAACAGCTTTAAGAAAGAATAAGGACGATGCCTTAACGGAGCGCATTAGCGA